>JBGTEH010000363.1:0-3125 GCA_041747915.1 Ilumatobacteraceae bacterium | reverse complement strand
GCGCCACCGCCGAACGGCATGTCGTAGAACTCGCCGTGGAACTCGACGGGCTTCTCGCGGGCGATGATCGAGCGCACGATCTCGACGTATTCGCGCGTGCGCGCCAACGGCTTGGGATACGGCTGGCCGTACCAACCCTCCACCACCTGCGGGCCCGATGCGCCCAGACCGAGAATGAATCGGCCGTTCGACAAATGGTCCATCGTGATCGCCGCCATCGCCATCGCCGCCGGTGTGCGCGCCGACATCTGCGCGATCGCCGTCCCCAGCTTCATCGTCTGGGTCGACGCACCCCACCACGCCAGCGGCGTCAGCGCATCGGACCCGTATGCCTCGGCGGTCCACACCGAATTGAACCCGAGCCGCTCGGCCTCCCTCACCGCCTCGATCGCACCCTTCGGCGGGCCTGCCGACCAGTATCCGGTGTTGTAGCCGAGCTTGATGTCTCCCATGCGCGCCACGGTACGTCAACGGTGCAGCGTCGGGCATGCTGGGAGAGTGAGCGCAACCGACGATCGGCTGGTGGTGACCGACAGTGTTCGAATCCCCCGCCACGAGCTGGCGGTGACGTTCAGTGCTTCCGGCGGGCCTGGTGGTCAACACGCGAACAAGGCCGCGACCCGCGCAGAGATCGTGTTCGACGTCGCCGCGTCGAGTGCGTTCACCGAGAGCCAACGAGAACGCCTCGTGGCCCGGTTCGGCCCGACCGTGAGAGTGGTTGCCGACGACGAACGGTCGCAGCTACGCAATCGCACTCTGGCAGAGGATCGTCTCGCCCAGAAGCTGCGCGGCGCGCTCCACGTCGCACGCCCGCGACAGGCGACGAAGCCGACGCGCGGCTCGCAACGCAGACGCGTCGAGGCCAAGAAGCAACGCGGCGAGACCAAGCGGTACCGGCGCCCACCGTCGAGTGAGGACTGAGGTCGATCAGCCGGGCTGGCCGCTGTCAGAGCAGTTCGGCGGGGTCTTCGTGAGGCAGCACCGGTCGACTCGATGAGTCGACCGCCGCCGGAACGAGTTCGCACCCGTCGTCGGTGCAAGCGATCCAGGCTCCTGGCTCGAAGATGTCGCTCAGGTCGAAACGGTTGGCGACCGTCACGTTGTTCACGAGGGCCCGGATGCCAGGAGGCCGCTCGATGCGCGCCAGATCGAATTCGTGCACGAGGGTGCGGCCGTTGACATCGAAGCGCACAATGATGTCCGGCGCACTCGATGACCCATCGTTCTGCGTCGTGACGGACCCCGAGCGCAACACGAGTGGCTCGCCGAGCAAGCCGACCCCTTCGGCGTCGTCGAGCAATCCTTGAACATCGAGATCGGAGATCACGCCCGTACGCCAGCCGTCGTTGGTCGCGGCGACGACGACACCATCGCCGTACACGGTGAGCAGCGGCACATCCGGACCCAGCGGTGCTCGAACGAGTGCCTGCATCACCACATCGTCACCACCCGTCGGATACGTGAACCGATCGACCGGCGGGAGCGTCTCGAGGCCCGGGACCTGTTGGTCGACGGCCGTCGGAGCGGTAGTGGTCGGCGTCGACTGCCGATCGCGACCGTCACACGCGACCACCAGCAACGCGCCGGCCACGACGAAGACGGAGCAGGCTCGCCTCAGCGTTTCAGCACTCGAGTGCATCGATCGCCTCTGCGCCGAGTGACTCGGCGACGATCGAATTGGCGTATCGCCCACCGACCGTGTTCAGACCGTGGGCCAGAGCCGGGTCGCGCCGTGCTGCGCCGATCGCACCGTGCAACGCCACGTCGAGTAGGAACGGCAGGGTCGCGTTCGTGAGGGCATAGGTGCTGGTGTGGGGCACGGCGCCTGGCATGTTGCCGACCGCGTAGTGAACGACGTCGTGGAGCACGTAGGTCGGCTCGTCGTGCGTCGTTTCGCGGGTCGTTGCGATGCATCCACCCTGGTCGACAGCAACATCGACGATCACCGATCGCGGCTTCATCTGCTGCACCATCTCTTCGCTCACCACCACCGGGGCCCGTCCGCCGGCCACGAGCACGGCACCGATTACGAGGTCGGCGTCGATGACGGCGCGCTCGATGGCCCCGCGGTTGGAGGCGGCGGTCATGATGCGACCTCGATGGATCTGATCCACGAAGCGGAGCCGATCGAGGTTCTTGTCGACCAGCACGACCTCTGCCTCCATCCCCGCGGCGATCCAGGCGGCATTCCAACCGACATTTCCGGCTCCGAGCACGACGACCTTGGCCGGCCGCACGCCCGGAGCGCCACCCATCAACACGCCACGCCCGCCGTTGTGCCGCTCGAGGTAGTGCGCCCCCATCTGCGGCGCGAGACGGCCGGCGACCTCGCTCATCGGGGCCAGCAGCGGCAGCGATCCGTCTGGCATCTGCACCGTCTCGTAGGCGACGGCGGTCGTCTTCGCGGCCAGCAGTGCCACGGCCACAGCGGGATATGCCGCGAGATGCAGGTAGGTGAACAGCGTGAGGTCGTTGCGCAGGAAGGCATACTCCGCGGTCTGGGGCTCCTTCACCTTGACAACCATCTCCTGCGCCCACGCGTCGGCTGCGGTGGCCACGATCTCGGCGCCGGCTGCCACATAGTCGGCGTCGGCGATCGAGGCTCCCTCGCCGGCCCCGGTCTCCACGAGCACGTCGATGCCGTGGCGTTCGAGTTCACGCACGCCGTCCGGTGTCATTGCCACTCGATGCTCCGCTGTCTTCACCTCTCGCGGGACGCCGACGGTACGAACGACTGGTGCGGTGGTCATGGGGTCATCATGCCCGATCCGAGCGCGTCCAATTCCTGACCGGGCCGTGAGTGAGCAACTACGGTGCCCACGAACATGACGAACAGCGGCCCACCACGCATCCACCTCGGACCGGATTCGGCGCCGGACTGGCTGGCCGCAGCGGTGGTCGCAGGTGGCGGACAACTCGTCGCCGTGGCCGATGCTGAGGCCATCGTGTGGGGCGACGCCCGCGATGTCGACGCATTGTCCGCCGTGCTCGACGGCGGGGACCACATCCGGTGGGTTCAGCTTCCGTTCGCCGGCATCGAGAACTTCGTCGATCACCTCGACCACGACCGCATGTGGACGTGCGGCAAGGGCGTGTACGCGGAGCCGGTCGCCGAGATGGCGTTG
>JBGTEH010000362.1:0-5495 GCA_041747915.1 Ilumatobacteraceae bacterium | reverse complement strand
CGCCGACTCCACCACCTCCATGAACTCGAGCGCTGAGAGCTCGAGACCGCCGACCGCAGCCGGCAGCCACAACCTGAAGAGCCCAAGGGTCGCGAGTTCGTTGAAGAGCTCGTCCGGCAACCGTCCGTCCGAGTCGAACCCTCCGCGCTGTCGCGCGACCACTTCAGAGAGGTTGTCGACGCGTTCGACGAGCGCGGGCGCTCCACCAGAAATCATGTGCCCGTGGTGCTGCGCCATCCTGCCTCCTGCTGGTGGATCGCTCCACACTAGACACGTCCGGGGCGTTGATAGCGCTGCACGGGACCCGACAGGCAGTGCGGCTCGGGACGAGTCGGTTGATCGACGCCTACCGTCGCTGGGCCGGAGCCAGCGCCCTCCAGACCGATGCGGCGCCGACGACACCATGGTTGTATCTCCGGTTCGGGCCGGCCGCCATCGACTCGACATGCCGTTGGAGTCGACGCCGCGCGGCGAATGGGATCCGGCCACCGAGTACTTGAGGTGAATCCCGAGCATTGGGGTGAATTCCGAGCACCAGTCCACCCGTTGTGTCAACGGTGTAGCACCCTGCCGCGAGCTGAGGCCGTCACGGATCGCCCAGATCGAGAAACGTGCGCTCGACCGCCTCCGTGCTGCAAACGATTGACGGTCGTGTGCACAGCTTGCGATCTGTTTGCCGAAATTCGTCCACGATTTCGCTGCCTCGGTGGGAAAATTGCCTCGTCCGGGCCAGGTCTTGTTCGCCGCGCCACACGACCGATCGATCTTCATCCGCTTTCGATGTTCACTCCACGCCGCTCCCGGAGGACGGTCATCCAGACGCAGCCCGCCATGTGGCGAGCGCGGCCAGACGGCTGGCCTGAACCGCCGTGCGGGTCGAATCGCTCGGCTGCGAACTCGGGCGCACCTCGTTCACACGCGGCGAGGTGATCCCGGTGAGTGCCTCGAACTGGGCGAACCACACCGTGTGGGATTCGACCGTCGCCAGCGGCAAGGAGAGCAAACCGTTCGCAATCACGTTGGCGGCCCGCTCTTCGCCTCTGTTCCGCCAGACCACATCGGTCGATCGCCACGTCGGTGCACCGGTCATTTGCATGAACACGAGACGGTCGTCGTCGTCGAGGTGAAAATGTTCCCAGGCATGACCGAGTTCGTGCAGAGCGAGGAATTCACCGGGATAACACAGGTCGATCACGCCGACAGCGCCACCACGGTGGAAGAGGCCCTGCTTGCCCTGGCACCCCAGCTTGCCCTGGTGCAGACGGATGTCGAGATCCGGGAGCGTCAAGCCGGTCGCAGTGAAGCGGGCGACGGCGTCGAGCACGGTCCGGCGATGTTCCTCCGAACCACCGTTGATCGACACGACCGGAGCAACGTCATCGCGCGGGCGATCCTTCCCCGCATCAACGGTCGGCCCGAGGGGTATCCCCAGGCCAACGAGGCTCAGCGTGGCGAACAGCGTGTGGCGACGTCGGGTCATCATGACACCGTGCGGACCAGGGTTTTCGCGCCAGTTGCCAATGCCTGTTCCGTGGCCGACAGGTCTGCAAACTGGCTGTAAGGTCGCTCGCGTCTACTTCTGTGGGGGGTCGGACTCCGGGGATGAAGGAGGGCGCGTGCAGATTCGGCTATTGGGCCCGATCGAAGTGGTCACCGGCGACCGACAGGTCGACCTCGGCCCGCGGAAGCAGCGCGCCCTGTTGTGCGTGTTGGCGCTCAACGCCAACCGCGTCGTGACGACCGACCGCATCCTCGAAGAATTGTGGGGCGATGACGCGGCCGGTAAGGAGAACGCTCTGTGGGTCGCGATCTCCCGATTGCGCTCGGCGCTCGAACCAGCCCGTGACGGCCACGGCGGGAGCGCCGTGCTCCTGACTCGCGATCACGGCTACGTGTTGCAGGTCGACCCTGGCCAGGTCGACGTCACCCAGTTCGAGGCGTTGGTCGCCGAGACCCGTCGGCTCCTGCATCAGGATCCGGCGTCGGCGGTGGATCGAATCGATGTCGCGCTGTCGCTGTGGCGTGGCGCGCCCATGGAGGAGTTCCAGCACCAGGAGTTCGTGCAGCTGGCGACCTCAGCACTCCACGAGCTTCGAGTCGAAGCGCTCGAGCTGCGAGCCGAAGCTCAGTTGCGCCTCGGGCGAGGACGCGAGCAGGTGAGCGCGCTGGAAGCCCTCCACCAGCAGCATCCGCTCCGGGAGCGCTTTGTCGATCTGCTGATGAGATCGCTGTACCAGGCTGGACGTCAGGCCGATGCGCTTCGAGCGTTCGATCGACATCGACGGTTTATGGCCGACGAACTCGGCATCAGCCCGACACCGGAACTGAGCCGGCTCGAGGAACAGATCCTGCTGCACGACACCTCCCTCGCACGCCATCGCGAAGTCGGGGCGACGAATCGCGAATCGCCGACCGCGAATCCTTTCAAAGGCCTCCGATCGTTCGCCGAGGGCGACGCGTCCGACTTCTTCGGCCGCGACCGTCTGGTTTCGGACGTGATTCGACGCGTCGAAGGCGGGCAACGATTGATCGCGCTCGTCGGCATCAGTGGATCGGGCAAGTCGAGCGTCGTCAAGGCGGGCGTCATCCCGGCGCTGCGCAAGGGTGCGATCGAAGGTTCGGATCGATGGCTGATCGCCCAGATGGTGCCCGGCTCACGCCCGATGCTGGAACTGGAAGCCGCCCTCCTCAGGTCGACATTCGATCCGCCCGACACACTCACGGAGCAGTTGGCGGCGCCCAATTTCGGCCTGTTGCGAGCGGCGCTCCGGATCATCCCCGACGACAGCCGCCTCCTGCTCGTGATCGACCAGTTCGAAGAACTGTTCGCGCTCGTCGACGACGAGGGTGAGCGTGCCGCCTTCCTCGATCTGTTGGGTCCGGCGCTCGACGACCCGCACAGTCGGATCACCGTGCTGCTCACTCTCCGCGCCGACTTCTACGACCGACCGTTGAGCTACCCCTCGTTCGCCGAGCGACTTGACGACGGGATCGTCAACGTGTCGTCGCTCACCCCGGACGAGTTGGAACGCGCCGCGCAAGAACCGCTGCGACAGGCTCGCGTCGCAATCGAGCCGGCCCTACTGGCAGCGCTGCTGACCGATGTGATCGGCCAGCCCGGCGCACTGCCGTTGTTCCAGTACACGCTCACGATGTTGTACGACCGCCGAACCGACGACGTGGTAACGCTCGACTCGTATCGCACGTTGGGTGGCCTGGCCGGTGCGCTGGCGCAACGCGCGGAAGATCTCTGGGAGACCTTGAGCGAAGCCGAGCAGTCGGCAGCGCGACAACTGTTCCTCCGGCTCGTCACCATCACCGGTCGAAGAGATTGGAGCCGGCGGCGCGTCCATGCGTCCGAACTGACCTCGCTCCGCCACGACCTGGTCGCCACGCAACGGGTGATCGAGATCTTCGGGGAACACCGTCTCCTGGCTTTCGACCGCGACCACATCTCGGGGTCGCCAACGGTGGAGGTCGCGCACGAGGCGCTCCTCACCGAGTGGCCGCGACTTCGGGCGTGGATCGATGAGGCCGGCGACGACGTGGTCCGGCATGCGAAACTGGTGACGTTGCTGCACGAGTGGCGCGACGCCGACAACAGCGACGGATATCTCCTCACCGGGCAGCGGCTGCGGGATTACGAGGCATGGGCGAACCGGACGACGCTCGATCTGACCGAACATGAAGACGAGTTTCTGCAGCGATCGGTCGCCCTCCGTGACGACGCCGACCGGGGCGAGAGTGAGCGCTCGAACCGCGAGATCGCGTTGGCCAAACGGGTCCGTCGACGAACCGGCGTGTTTCTGTTGGTAATCGCCCTGATCGCAGCCGGCGGAGCCGTCGCGTGGCTGACGACGCGCGCTCCGGATCTGCAGACGGTGGCGTACATCCGTACATCGCCGACGATCGAGGGAAGCGCCATGCGCCTGCAGGATCTCGCCGGGTGGGAACAGACCCAACGCGATCACGACTTCGAAGCGCTCGACCTGATCCCGGTCTCGGACGCGACACAGGAGATCCGTGCGCTCGCCGATAGCGGCGCCGACCTGATTCTGGTGCACTTCGACTTGTTCGACCAGGTGCGTGACGTGGCGCTCGCGCATCCTGAAACATGGTTCGTCAGCTTCAGCGGCTACCCGATCGACCTTGGGCTTCCCAACGTCACCACCGTGTACCCGAGCGATGACGCCGCCGGTTCATTCTTGGCCGGAGCAGCCGCCGCACTGACGTCGACGACCGGCCGAGTGGGGTATCTCGGTGCCCAGCCGCAGGTCAACGAGCGTTTCAGGAGCGGGTTCGAGGCCGGGGCGAGATCGATCGATCCCGGGATCGACGTGATTTCCACCTACCTCACGCAGAACGGTGGCGGTGGCGTATTCTTGCAACCTGACGAAGGCGCCCTGGCGGCTCGGAGTTTGTACGAGCAGGGCGCCGACGTGGTGTTCCACGCGGCGGGCGAATCGGGGAACTTCATTCCGCAGGTGGCCGATTCGATGAGCAATGAGTTGGGCAGGCACCTCTGGGTGATCGGGGTCGACATCGACCAGTACCTCGTGGTGAACGCCACCCAGCGAGAGCACGTCTTGACGTCGTTCGTGAAGCGCGCCGACACCATGTTGACGGTGGCAGTCAATCGTTTCTTCGCAGGCGAACTGACGGCGGGCTTGCTCGGAGTCGGGCTGGCCGAGGGTGCGGTGGGGCTGTCGACAGCAGGTGACCACCTGGAAGCTCCATCGCTGGCTCGCATCGAATCGCTGACCGACGACATCGCGCAAGGCGTGGTCGTCGTACCCGAACTGCCAACCGATCCCCCGACGATGCTCGCCGCCGCCGATGTGATCGCACACGTCACGTCGACCGACGGCCAGTGCGTCGTCGATGTCGAGGGGCCTGTCACCTACGACGACGTCGTCCGCGTCGAGTACACCAACGCAACCGACCACGACGGCTCAGCGCACCTGTTCTCTCACGGCTTTCAGGATGACCGAATCCCACCCGGCGCGAGTGGGTCGATGGTGCTGCCAGCCGTGTCCAAAGGCGCCAACGCTGGCGTGATCTGGGCCGGTTACACGGGCAGGTGGACGCTCGCCTGCCTCGACCAGAACGACACCCAGATTGGCGCCGGCGCCGCCTTCGACGTCGCTTACTCGCCCGACTCGTCGGAGCCGGCAACGGACTAGTGCTTCCTGTCCGGGAGTTGGGGTGACGGTTGGGGCATGTGGCTCTCGGTTTCAAGAGGCTAGGTGGTTGCTGTCGAACGCTCGAGTGGCGGATCGTACCTGAGGCGTCACGGTCAGCAGAGCGCAGCGTTCCACCGACCGCGGTCAACGCGGCAAGCGCAGTGGTGTCGATGAACGACACCACACGCGTGATCGACATGCTGCTGAGAGGAGCCAGCGTTCGGGCCGCACCGTCAGGCAGCCGGATGTGGGCGGAGGCGGGGGTAGGGGCGGTTGTGCTGACCGACGACGGCGGGGTCGAGGACTGTCTGG
>JBGTEH010000361.1:0-9178 GCA_041747915.1 Ilumatobacteraceae bacterium | reverse complement strand
GGGTGAAGCGATGAAGCCGGCCTTTCATGATGACGCAACGATCTGTGGCTACGTCGGCCCCGACCTTTTCGCTGGGCCGATCCAGGGGCTCTACGACTGGAACGACGAAAATGGCCCGGCGACCGAGGTCGAGGTCCGCTTCACAAGCATCGATGTTGTCGGCACGGCGGCGAGCGTCCGGCTGGACACCGATAACTGGACCGGTCATCGCTTCACCGACTTCTTCAATCTCGTGAAGATCGATGGCGAGTGGAAGATTGTCAGCAAGGCCTTTTTCCTGCATCCGTGAATCGATCACGGCCGGCTGCCGGGCGTCCCCACCGACGGCCGAAGTCGAGCTCTCGGTCGGTGTCGCGACTTTCGTCGTTCACGGTGACTGACACTTCATGAACGTCTGGCTCCCGGTCAATCGAAGCGATGAGGGTCGTTGGCGGCTGATGCGATACCGAACCCGAACCTGACGGCACCGCTGGACCGCATCCAGCGGACCGGCTCGAGCGATGCGACGGTGATCCCGATCGACTCCTCAGAGGGGTTGGCGTTGTCGACGATCCGACGTCGCTTGTCGACCGTCGCAGCTGCTCGGGCACCAGCTTGCCGTCTGACGCGGGCAGGTGGGTTCTATTCGCATCTGTGCGCGCTTGGTGAGCTCGATCACAATCCGGTGCAGCGGGGCGTGCCGGTGAGGTCTCCGGTGACGCGTGATCGGCGGGTGATCGCGTCGTTGCGCCCGGTGCGGCATCTGCCACGCATCCTCGATCACGACGACGTCATCAAGTTGGTCGCGGCCCTGTGCAAAGATCGGGATCGGGCGATGATCGACGCGATGCTGCTCGCCGGTCTGCGGCGTTGCGAAGTCCTCGGGCCTCGACTGGCGGACATCCGTTGGGGTGAGCGCCGGTTGTTCATCGCGGACGGCAAAGGCGGCCATCAACGCATCGTGCCGATCTCGCCACGCTTTTTCGACACCCTTGGCGATCGCTGCGTTGACCTGATCGACGAGCACACCAGCCAGCTCCTCCGTCATGGACACGAGCCCGACGTCGCCGGCGTCCGTGCGGAGCTGGAGGAGGACAAGCGGAGTCGCGGTGTCCGCATCCAATCCGTGCGCCACGCGGACACCGACGACTCGGTCGCCCTCTGCCATCCCCGAGACATCCATGCTCGGGTATCGCGCTGTCGTGGATCGACGGGGGTCAGGTCACTCGAAGGGCGATGCTCCATTCGTCATCATCCAGCCGCACGCCGAGAGGACGGGTCGCTTGGACAGCATGAACCCCCCTTCTCCATGTTCGCCATCGAGTTCGACGCCTTGTCGTGAACGTTCAGAAGTTCCCAACCGTGCTGGCCGAGTTCTCCGAACACGCCCTGGAGGCGATCTTGCGGACGTGACGGTTGTGACAGCAATCTCGGCCTCGATGGCCATGCGAACAGCAGCTCTACTGGCTTGTCAGTTCTGTAATGCCCGCCCAGTCCAGGCGCGACAATCTTCGATTCCGGCGGATCCGAACCGCATCCCGGACGCGGTTGATGGCAACGGCGATGAACAATCCACTGACCAATCTCACTGGCTTCTCCTGGTCGTCGGTCGAATGGCGATGGGTTACCCGGATCGTCACTCGATCAATCACCCCGGCCAGGAGACTCGGCAGTCGGCGCGCTTGAGATGACCCCCGCGGTGGGTATGCCAAGCTGGCGTGCCGGACGTCTCCCGATGACGTCACGGCTGGAGGATCGTGATGAGGACTCGCCCAAAAACGTTCTACGGACGAATGAACAAAGGTCTATGGGTCGTCCTGCTTGGCGTGGTGCCGTGGTCAATGTCCATCTTCGCCCTGCTGAGCACGCAATCCCCCGGGGGGGCCGAGACCCCGGACGCGGGCGCACCGAGCGGTCGTGACGCGGAACGCGAACCGGTCACGAATCCCGAAAGCGCCCCGACTTCAAGCGGCCGGACGTCTGGAAACACACGGGAGAACACCCTCGGTTCGACGAACCCGACCGGCCTGTCGGTCGCTCCCGAAGACGATTCAGAACGTGCCACCGGGAGTGAGCCGCCTCCCGCAATCGCAGTCGCCTGGTCTGATGTCCCGACGTCTGGTTCGGTCGCACCGACGCCTGGAATCCTGCCCCGTTCGGCGTCACCGTCGACGACGGCCGTGACCGCGGCGCGTACGACTCCGACTTCGACGGTGGCTCCGTCGACCGCGCCGGAGACGGCGTCGTCACCTCCGACGCTCCCGACGACCACGGTGCTCGCCGCTCCAGACACGCCGGCGGCGGAGACCGTTCCATCCACTACTTCCCAGCCGCAGTCCGTACCGACGGTACCCACGCCCACGCCTCCAGCCACAACCGATGGCCCCGAGCGGGTTGACCGGGTGCCGCCTGGGCAGGCCCGCAAGCTGGCAGAGGATGCCGCGGGCGCCGATGACCAAGAGCCGGGTGACCGGGTGCCCCCTGGGCAGGCGGGCAAGCCCGACCAAGTCTGAGCGGCCTGTCTGTGTTTCCTCATCGACCAGCGGTGGTCATGCTGTGACGTTTGCCCGATCGGTCGCGATGTCTGGCGTGCTCGGCGACCGGGACCGCCTCGACGTCGTCATTGCGCTGCGCAGGCTCGCCGAGATCGACAAGGCGACCAAACGTCACCCGTCGAATCGGCAACGACCGGTCGGATAGCATCGTCGTCTCGACGGGGACCAACGTCTTTAGCGCTGACGACGGCCCGTCGAGATGCCGGGAGGAGTTTCCGCCGCTCCTCCCGGCACCGACCTTGAGAATGCCGCGCCCGCCTGAGCGTCAAACCCTGAGCGGCGCGCCTGCCTACAGCTCGGGCTCGAAGAACGTGAGCCAGCTCAACGCCTCGACGCCGGTCAACGCCATCACGAGCCCGTGAGCGTGGTCGTAGGCCGCCTGACGCCGCTCGAGCGTGGAGCTCGCAGTGAACGCCGCCACGAGTTGCGCGACGAAATGTGTCGTGTCCCAGTAGTGGACGATCGCTGCGCGCCACTGCTCGTTCTCGTCGGCTGTCCAATCCCTCTTGTGGGCGGTTTCGAGATGCACGGCGAAGCTCTCGCCGAGCGTCTCGCGCAGGTGATCCAACGCAGCGATGATCGGCTCAGCGATCGAGGCCGCGTCGGGCAGCTCATCGACCTCGGTCAAGAGTTCTTGCGCTGGGTGGGCGGTGATGGTCATGGTCATGGTGGTCCCCTGTCGGTTGTGCTAGCTGTTGCCAGGTGGCAACAATGACAGAGAACCACAGCCGTTTGCGGGTGCCAACTACCGTCTCGCGTGTGGCGCCGGCATACGACCCCGTAGACCTCATTGACGCCCAGTTCGTCGCCGAGATCCTCGGGCTGTCGAGCCGTGGCGCCGTGAGCGTCTACCGGGCCCGATACGACGACTTCCCCGAGCCCGTCATCGACCTCGGCAAGGGCCGGCCGATGCTCTGGCTCCGTGCCGACATCGAGACGTGGCGGGGTGGCCGATAGTGCGTGGAGTAGGCGGTTCAGTGTCGGGCGGCATACTCAATGGAAGATGCCAGAGGGCCACACAATTCACCGCTACGCACGTGACCAAACGACACTGCTCGGCGGACGCACGATTCGGGTCTCGAGCCCGCAGGGACGCTTCGCCGCCGATGCTGCCCGCGTCGACGGTGCAACCCTTCAGTGCGTTATGGGATACGGCAAGCACCTGTTCTACGAATGGTCGACGAGCGAGGTCGGCCACGTTCACCTCGGGCTGTTCGGCAAGTTCCGGGTACAGCACACGGACAATTCGCCCGAGCCGATCGGTGAAGTTCGGATGCGCCTGCAAACCGAACCGGACGACGATGGCCGCTCGTTCGTCACCATCGATCTGAGCGGGCCGACCGCATGTTCGATCGATGCACCCTCGGTCCGCACGGCGATCCTGGCCCGGCTCGGACCTGACCCGATCCGTCGCGGGTCGAAGCCCGATCGCATGATCGACGCGATGCGGCGGAGCAAGCGTGGCATCGGCGACCTCCTGATGGATCAGTCGGTGGTCTGCGGCGTTGGAAACGTCTATCGCGCCGAGGCCTTGTTCGTGTGCGGCATCCACCCCTTGCGGCGAGGCGCAGACTGCGACCCGGTCGAACTCCGCGCGCTCTGGGTCACGGTGCAAGCAATGCTGCGCCAAGGCGTCAAGGACGGTCGGATCATCACCGTGAGTCGTTCGGACCTGGGCTTGGCCCACAACAGCCGAATCCGACGCGGCGAAGCGACGTACGCCTACAAGCGCGATCGTTGCCTGTTGTGCGGCGACGCGATCGCGCGCATCGAGATCGCGAACCGCACCTGCTACTTCTGTCCGACGCATCAACCGGTGTGACGACCGCACGTTCGATCCGGACCTACGCTGGCATGATGACAGCCCTCGATCAGATCCCCGTCATCATCGATGAACTCCGCGAGGGGTTTCGCGCCGGGGCCGTTCGCGATGTCGAGTCGCGTGAGACACAGCTACGACGCATGCGAGCGATGCTGGTCGAGCACGAGGACCGCTTCGTCGACGCGTTGGTGACCGATGTCGGCAAGCCTCGCATCGAGGCCTACATGACCGAGATCGCTTTCACGATCAACGAGATCGATCACACGCTCAAGCACCTCGGTTCGTGGACGACACCGACGAAGGTGAAGGTGCCACTCACGTTCAAGCCGGGCAAGGCCCGCCTGCACCCCGAGCCGTTGGGGACGGTCTGCATCATCGCCCCGTGGAACTATCCGGTGCAGCTTCTCTTCGCCCCGTTGGTTCCCGCGCTGGCAGCCGGCAACACGGCGGTGGTGAAACCGTCCGAGGTGACGCCGAGCGTGTCCGCGCTCATCGAGGAACTGATACCGCTGTACTTCGACCGCCACGTGGTCGCCGTCGTCACGGGTTCGGTGCCCGAGACGACGGCACTGCTCGAGCAGCGATTCGACCACATCTTCTACACCGGCAACGGCAAGGTCGGGCGGGTGGTGATGCGCGCCGCGGCCGAGAATCTCACGCCGGTCACACTGGAACTCGGTGGCAAGAGCCCGGCGATCGTTGCGGAGGATGCGAATGTAGCGGTCGCCGCTCGCCGCATCGCATGGGCGAAGTTCCTCAACGCCGGCCAGACCTGTGTCGCACCCGATTACGTGCTCGTACACGACAGCATCGAAGGCGAGTTCCTCGATGCGCTCGCCGAGGCGACCAGAACGTTCTATGGCGTCGATCCGCGCCAGTCGCCCGACTACGCCCGAATCGTCAACCACCGCCATTTCGATCGGCTGTGGAGCTTGATGCAGGACGGCGGCTACGACACGACCGTCGTGGGCGGGGACGGCGACCGCGAGAGTCGGTATCTTGCTCCGACCGTGCTCGCCGGGGTCAAACCCGATGCCGCCGTCATGCAGGACGAGATCTTCGGCCCGATTCTTCCGGTGCTCTCGATCGGCGACGTCGACGAAGCGATCCGCTTCGTCAACGATCGCGACAAGCCACTGGCGCTCTATGCGTTCAGTGAGAGCGACGAGATACTCGATCACGTGGTGGCGAACACCACCGCCGGCGGGGTCACCCTCAACCACGCCGTGATGCACCTCGCCGTCCCCGAACTCCCCTTCGGCGGGGTCGGCGCCAGCGGGATGGGCGCGTATCACGGCAAGGCCGGGTTCGACACGTTCACCCACCACAAGGCCGTCCTCGACAAGCCCACGTGGCCCGACCCGGCCCTGATGTACCCGCCGTACACCACGATGAAGAAGCGCATCATCCGGCGCTTCATGTAGCCGCAGAGCGCGCTGGCGGCTACTGCGCGGTCCACATCGGTGCCGCGGGTTCGCCACGCCAATAGCGCAGCCGCAGTTGTGCCTCAGGCATCGCTGCGGGGTTCGACATGCCGGCCGAGAGGCGCATGAGCGTTGCGGCAACCAGCCGCAGATCGGCGAACGCTCGCGTGGCCGGATCGCCGGCGAATGATTCGCCGTAGCCATCGGCGAACGCGTCGTACTCGCCGACCGACAGCCCCGGTGTTCGAGTCCATCGTTGCGCCCACGTGAGCATCGGCGCGTGATCCCAACCCGCCGGCGCCCAGCAGAGGAGGTCCCAGTCGATCAGGACCGGCCCCTCGGCGGTCATCATCACGTTGCCAGGGTGCACGTCTCCGTGACAGACGACGTGGTTGGTGAAGGCCTGCCAGTTTCGATGTTGCTCGATCGTGGCCTCGATGCCTCGACGAGCCGCGAGGTCGAGCGCCGGCGCCGTGTGCTCGAGCAGCGCGTCGAAGTTCCACCAGGGAAACACCGACGGCGACGGCAGCGGAACCGACGAGGGAAGCACTGCCGGGTCGAGTTCGTGAACGCGCCGAACCATCGCTCCCACCGAACGCCAGTCGATTGCGGCCTCGGTCGCCTCGAGGCGCTGCCAGCAGGTCACGCTCAGACCGTCGCTCACGACAACGTCGTCGTGCGACGCGACGGGCACGCTCAAACCCTGTGCAGCAAGCACGTCCAGCAGCGCCAATGAGGCATCGGCAGCCACCGAGGGAGAACTCACCCGCAACACGTTCGCCCCCGAACCGAAGATGGCGTTCATCCCGATCCTCATCAGCACCGGCTCGTCGAGACCCCATCTGGTTGCAGCGCGCGACGCTGCTCGGCTCGCCGCCTCGCGATCAGCGATCGGAGCATCGACGTACGCGCGAGGTGCGTCTCCCGGCCGCCTCATCCGCCGACGAGCACATCGACGCCGGGATTGAGTCGCCCGTCGGGATCGAACTGGGATTTGATCCGACCATGAAGTTCGACCGTCGTCCGATCCGGGATCGGCCAGGGTCGCGCACGCGTGTGATGCACGATGCCGACGCCGATCTCGGCGACGAATGTGCCCGGTTCCTCGGCCCTGAGGGTGGCCAACGATGCGGGCGGTACCGACCATCGGTGGACCGGAAGCTCCGGACCTGCATCGGCGTGGGTCAGCCTCGACACCTCGACCTGGTGCGCCACGTCGGCGCGGTTCCCGTCGAGAAGCACCCAGGCCGTCGTCCCGTTCCAGAGGATCGAACTCGGCCGATACAGCTCGGTCAGCAACTCCCACGGGTCCCGCTCGCTCGTGAACCACTGCTCGTCGATCGGACGCGGACGAGTGCGCAGGATCACATCAGCAAGGAGTCCCAACGTTCCTCGCGATCCCACGAGCAGCCGACACAGATCGAAGCCGCTGACGTTCTTCACCGTCGGACCACCCGCTTTGACCACCTGACCACCCGCCGAGACGTACCGCACCTGGAGCACCGTGTCGCGAACCGGACCCCAGCCCAGGCGTCGCGGCCCACTGTGTCCGACGGCGAGCGCCCCACCGATCGTGCCGGAGGTCGGAATCGCCACACATTGCCCGAACTCGGCGAGTGCCACATCGACATCAGCGACCGAGGTTCCGGCTCCACAACGGATCGTCATCTCTGCAGGCTGGATCCACTCGATCCCTTCGGGAGCGGTCACCGTGCGCACGCCCGGCACAGGTCCGCCCCGAGTTCCGAGGCCGGTGATCGTGACCGGGTCGTCGCTGCCGACGTCGGACGCGAAGGCGCCCACGTCGTCGTCGAGGCTCACACCCAGGCTCCGTCGGGAATGCTGTGGATGTCCCCGCACCCCGCCGGGCTCGGCAGCACCTTGTCGGGGTTCGAGAGCGAACGCGGATCGAAGGCCCGACGAAGGTCGGCCTGCGCACCCAGATCGACCTCTGAGAACATCAACGGCATCAAGTCGCGCTTCTCCAGACCGATGCCGTGCTCTCCGCTGAGAACTCCACCGGCGGCCACCGACACCCGAACGATCTCGTCGCCCGCGGCATGCACACGATCGACCACGCCTGGCTCACGGGCGTCGAACACGAGTAACGGGTGCAGATTGCCGTCACCGGCGTGGAACACGTTCAACACGAGCAGTTCGTGCCGAGCGGCGATGGCGTAGACCTGTTCGAGCACCTCGGGCAGGCGGTGACGCGGAACGACCGTGTCGTGGAGGTAGTAGTTGGGCTTGATCCGCGCGATCGCCCCGAAGGCCGACTTACGGCCCTTCCACAGAAGCGCCCGCTCGGCCTCGTCGGCGGCCACTCGGACGGATCCGACACTGCGCGCTGCGGCGAGCTCGCGGATACGGGCGATCTGCTCGGCAACGGCCATCGGTAGGCCGACGACTTCGATCAGCAGTGCCGCTGCCTGGTCGACAGGCAGCCCAGCGTGGATGAACTCCTCGACCGCCTGCAGGCACAGCTGGTCCATCATCTCCACCGCTGCCGGCACGATGCCGTCGGCGATGATGTCGCTCACGAGCTGGGCTCCGTCGGCCACATCGGCGAAGTCGAGCAGCATCGTGGCCACATCGGGCGGATTCTGCATGAGTCTGACGCAGACCTTGGTCGCCACTCCCAGCATGCCCTCGCTCCCCACGAACACGCCGCGCAGGTCGTAGCCGACGGGCTCGGGATCCTCGCCGCCGAGAACCGTCACCGAGCCGTCGGGGAGAACCACTTCGATCGCGTGGACATGGGCGTTGGTGACACCGTCAGCGAGGCAGTGCGGCCCGCCGGAGTTGTTGGCGACGTTGCCACCGATCGAACACGTCTGCTGACTGCTCGGGTCGGGGCCGAAGTGCACGCCGAGGTGGGCGATCTGCTTCGAGAGGTCGAGATTCAGGACGCCCGGCTCGACCCACGCCAGGCGATTCACGGCATCGACGGAGATGATCCTTCCCATCTTCGCTGTCGAGATCACGATGGCGCCCTCGGTCGGCACCGCTCCCCCGGACAGCCCGGTCCCCGAACCACGCGGCACGAACGGTACCCCGAGTTCGTCGGCGATCTCGACAATCGCACGCACGTCATCGGTGGATTCCGCGAAGCACACCACCGCGGCCCGGCCCACCATGTTCGACGCATCACGGCGATACAGGTGGAGCTCGGCGGCGCCGTCGCGAACCTGATCGGGCCTGAGTCGGGCGCGCAGGCGGCTGACCAACACCGTCACGGCGCTGGCGGTCATCGACGCGCCTTGTTCCCCCTGGGCTCGCGCTCGCGCATCACGATCACGCGGCCACTCTCGACGGGAACACCGTCGACGTAGACCTGGTCACGTGGACCGACGTGCTCGTCGAGCGAGACCAGGCGACCCTCCCGCCGGGCGTGCAGC
>JBGTEH010000360.1:0-11868 GCA_041747915.1 Ilumatobacteraceae bacterium | reverse complement strand
AGAGTCGCTGTCACACCCGATCTCTAGAGTGGGCTCGACATGACTGACGACGAACTGTTCGCCGACGACATCCCACACCCGGCCGACTCGGCGTCCGAGTCAGGCCCGTTCGACGGGGGGGCGGCACCGACGGATCGCGGGCCGTCGCCGTTCGCCGAGGGGCTCAACCCCGACCAACTCGACGCCGTGGTCCACGAGTCGGGTCCGCTTCTCGTCATCGCCGGCGCCGGCTCCGGCAAGACGCGGGTGCTCACCCACCGAATCGCTCATCTGATCCACACCGGCGTGCACCCGTCGAAGATCCTGGCGATCACGTTCACCAACAAGGCTGCCGCAGAGATGCGCGAGCGCGTCGGCGCGCTCGTCGGCCCGGTCGTCAAGACGATGTGGGTGTCGACGTTCCACTCGGCCTGCGTGCGCATGCTGCGCGCCAACGGCGATGCGCTCGGCTATCCCCGCCAGTTCTCGATCTACGACGCGGCCGACACCAACCGCCTCACCGGCTACGTGATTCGCGACCTCGGACTCGACTCGAAGCGCTTCACGCCGCGCGGCGTGCACGGCATCATCAGCCTCTGGAAGAACGAACTCGTCGACCCAGACGAGGCGATGCATCGCGCCCAGAACATCTTCGACCGCAAGCACGCCGATGTCTACGCCGAGTACCAGGCACGCTTGCTCAAGGCGGGAGCGATGGATTTCGACGACCTGCTGACCAACACCGTGAAGCTGTTCCGCGACCACCCTGACGTGCTCGAACACTACCGGCAGCGCTTCGAACACATCCTCGTCGACGAGTACCAGGACACGAACCAGGCCCAGAACGAGATGGTGCTCCTACTCGCCGATGGCCACCGCAACGTGTGCGTCGTTGGCGACACCGACCAGAGCGTGTACCGATTTCGAGGCGCGGACTTCCGCAACATCATCGATTTCGAGGAGGCGTTCCCCGACGTCACCACGGTGATCCTCGACCAGAACTACCGCAGCACGCAGACGATCCTCGACGCGGCCAACGCCGTGATCGACAACAACGTCGAGCGCAAGCCGAAGTCGTTGTGGACCGACAGCGGCGACGGTGAGCGCATCGTTCGCTACCACGCTGAAGACGAAGGCGATGAGGCCACCTGGGTCGCAGGCACCGCACGCCGACTCCACGGCGACGATGCCACGAACTTTCGTGAGATGGCGGTGCTCTACCGAACCAACGCTCAGTCACGCGTGATCGAGGAGGCGTTCATGCGCCTCGGGGTGCCGTACAAGGTTGTCGGCGGCACGCGGTTCTACGACCGCCGCGAGATCAAGGATGCAATGGCGTACCTGAAGGCCGTCGTCAACCCAGTCGACGAGGTCAGCGTCAAGCGGGTGCTCAACACACCCAAGCGCGGCATCGGCGATGCGAGCGTGGCCAAGTTGGACGCCCTCGCCGCCACGGAAGGAATCGCGTTCGTCGACGCGCTCCGGCGCGCCGACGAGGCGGGCATCACCGGGCCTGCCGTGAGCGGCATTGCATCGTTCGTCGACCTGCTCGACGAAGTGGCCATCGTGGCAGCCGATCCGGAACAGGGCCCCGGCGACGTCCTGCAAGCGGCGATCGACGGCTCGGGGTATCTCGCCGAACTCGAAGCCGAGGACACCGTCGAGGCCCACAGCCGCATCGAGAACCTCGGCGAACTCGTCGGCTCGGCCCGAGAGTTCACGGTGATGGACGAGTTCCTCGAGCAGGTTGCGCTGGTCGCCGACACCGACGACCTCCCCGAAGGCGAGACCGAGGATCAAGTCGTTCTGCTCACATTGCACTCGGCGAAGGGCCTCGAGTTTCCGGTGGTGTTCCTGGTCGGCTGCGAGGAGGGCATCTTCCCGCACATCCGCGCCCTCACCGAGCCCGTCGAGATGGAGGAGGAGCGCCGCCTCGCGTACGTCGGCATCACGAGGGCGATGCGCCGGCTCTACATGTCGCACGCCTGGAGTCGCCAACTCTTCGGAACCACGCAGTACAACCCGCCGTCGCGGTTCTTCGACGAGATCCCCGCCCATCTCATCGAGTCGACGGGCAATGTCACCGGTCGGAGCAGCTATGGCCGCCAGAGCTACCGGCGCGGTGGCTCTGACCACGGTGATCCACCGGCATACCGGCGCGCCGGTGGGCGCGACATCAACGCCGACATCCTCGACGTCAAGGCGGACCAGGACGCTCACCGTGAGCGTGTCGTCGAGGCTGCGATCCGATCGGGCGCCACGGCCGCCCCGAGCCCGTCGAACAGCCAGGATCTCGGCTTGCGTATCGGTGACGACGTCGAGCATCCGGCCTTCGGTGACGGCGTGATCATCGACATCGCCGGCAGCGGCGAGAAGGCCGAGGCGACGATCAACTTCCCCGGCGTCGGTACCAAACACCTCGCCCTCGCCTGGGCCCCCCTCAAGAAGCGCTGACAAGCACGATCTCCCACTGCCGAATGCGTGAACAAATGGGGCGGTCACCGCCCCATTTGTTCACGCATTGCGAGGGTGGTTGGATCGGGGGACTGTCAGGTGAGGCCGAGGCGGCGCACGGCGGCCTCGTACTCGACGACTTCGATACGCTGATTGCGCACCACCGCCCCGGCGAACTCGACGATGTCCTCACGGCCTCCGTTGGCAGCGGCGTGGTCGGCCATGTGGACCCCGCCGAGGTGGTGGTCGGTCATGATCTCGAAGAACAGTCGATCGGCGTCGTCACCGCTCGCATCGGCGAGTTCCGCGAGCCGCTCGGGGCTCGGCATTCCCGGCATCTCACCGACCGGCGTCGGCTCGTTCATCCACGCCATCGCCTCGCGGTCCGCCTCGCCCGGCGTGTAGCCCTCCTCGTCGAGCCAGTCGTTCATCCATCCGAGATCGCGTGTCTGGTAGAGGATGACCTCGCTCGCATACGGCGCTGCGCCACCGTCGGGGTTGTTCTCGAGGTAGTTCTCGGAGATCGCCAGCGCCTGCCCGTGATGGTCGATCATGTCCTGCAGGAATCCGACATCGACTGCATTCATCGGCGTCGGCTCACCGTCGTCGCCCTCCAACGCCCAGATCGCCGCTCCCGCGAACAGGCCGATCACGACGAGCGCGACCAGCGCGATGACGACGCCACGGAACAACCGCTGCGTGGTCTCGTCGGAGATCGTCTGCTCGACTTCATTCTCTGGCGACGACGGCGACTCGTCGACTCCTGCCTGCGTGCGCACAGCAGCAAGTGTACGGAGGTTGCCGCCTGTGATCTCCTCATGTCGCGCCGTACGATCTCAGCGCCATGGTCCGTCGCGCTTTGATTCTGTGTGTCGTCTCAGCCGTCGCCACGATCGCAGTCGCGTCACCGGCGCTCGCCCACATCGATCCCGACCCGACCGAGGCACAGGCAGGCTCGACGCTCTCGGTCGCATTCACGGTGGAGCACGGGTGCGACGGATCCCCGACGGTGCAGCTCGACATGCGGCTGCCCGACGGCGTCACCCAGGCAAGCCCCGACGCTGTCGACGGCTGGGACGGGTCGATCGACACCGACGCTGCGACTAGCGCAGCCATCGTGACCTTCGTCGGCGGGCCGCTCGCCGACGACGAGGAGGGGACGTTCTCGGTGACGATGACCGTGCCGTCAACGCCGGACACCACCATCTACTTCCCGTTCGTCCAGCGCTGCGAGGTCGGCGAGATTCGTTGGATTGCCATCCCGACCGACGCTTCGACTCCGGAGCCGGAGGAACCGGCCCCGGCGATGAATCTGATCGGGCCCGTCGTCGTGACGACTGCGGCGGCACCGTCAACGACGACACCGTCCACGACCGACGTTGCGACGACCGATGCTTCGACCACCGACGTTGTGACCACCGACGTTGTGACCACCGACGCGGAGACCGCCGCGAGCTCGACCATCGCGCAAACCACGCCGACGAGCGAGTCGCCCTCGTCGACCCTGCCCGTCGTCGCGACTGACGGCTCGCAGAACACCGGGACGTGGTTCTTCATTGCGTCGATCGCGGCCATTTTGGGACTCGGTGCGTTCGTGGCCCTGCGCGCTCGTAGCGCCCGCAACGCACGCGACGCCCGCGACGTGCGCTAGCCGTGCCCCACCTCGTCGCGTCTCGACTCGTGCGCCGCTGGATCGTCGCCGCTGCGGCGCTCATCGGGGTCGTCGGATCGCTCGGCGTCGCCGGAACGGCGCTCGCCCACGCCGAGTTGGTGTCGTCGTCGCCTGCCAACCAGACAGTCGTCGCGACGTCGCCTCCGGAGATCGTGCTGACCTTCTCCGAGAGCGTCGATGCCCTGGAGAACTCGATTCGCCTGGTCGATGCGGCAGGAGCCCAGGTGGTGCTCGGCCCGATCGAGTCGAGCGGCGAGACGTTCATCGCGTCCGTGCCGTCCACACTCGGCGAGGGGACCTACATCGTCGGCTGGCAGGCGATCTCGACCGACTCGCACCGGATCCGGGGAGCTTTCACGTTCTCGGTCGGATCCCCGACCCCGACGGAACCGGGCGTTGTCGAGCAGATCTTCGACACGGCGCAGACGAGCGAGTCAGAGTCGTTGTTGCTCGGACTCGGGCGGTTCATGAGCTACGCGGGGATCGGAGTACTCCTCGGTTCGCTCGTTCTCGCCGCAGCGCTGATTCCTGACCTGATCGGCGAGCGCCGGATTGCGTGGCTGCTCACTGCCGCTGCTCTCGTCGCCGTCGTCGGTACTGCGCTGATGATCGCCGCTCAGGCACGCCTGATCGGAGGCTCGTACTTCGGCTGGGTCGATGTGGTCGACACGCAGTCGGGCCGATGGTGGTACGCACGAGTCGCGGCGATCGGGCTCTTCACGCTGTTCATTCCGCTGCGCTCGCTGCTCGTGTCCGTGCCCGCGAGGCTGGCGGTGGTGCTCGCCGCACTGGGGGTGTGCGCGGTCGTCGCCGCCGGTGGCCATGGCGTGGCCGGCGACGCCGTGCCCGCAGGCTTCGCGGCGACCACGATCCACTTGGCAGCGATGTCGGTCTGGCTCGGTGGACTCGTGCTGCTCGTCGCTGGTCTGCCCCGAAACCGCTTCTGGTCGACCGCGGTGCGGTTGTCGCCGTGGGCCCTCGGCTCCGTGGTGGTGCTGGCGCTGACAGGGAGCATCAACGCCTGGCGCCAGCTCGGATCGATCTCGGGTCTCACCGACTCGTCGTATGGTCGCTGGCTCGTGATCAAGCTGATCCTCGTCGTGATCGTCGTCGTGATCGCTGCGTTCAGCCGCCGGATGGCACGCTCCAGTACAGCGGACAGCGCGGATCCGCTCCGCCGAACCGTGGTGTTCGAGGTCGCCGGCATGGCGCTGATCCTGATGGCCACGGCCGGGCTCGTGAACTCGCCACCCCCTCCCGAAGCAGCGACGCCCGAATCTGCGTCGGCCGTCGTGGACGACCGGCTCGTCCAGGTCGAACTCGAACCGGCCGTGACCGGCGGTACCGAGATGCACGTGTACCTCAGCTCGCCGAGCGGCGGCCTCGATCGAGCCGACGAGATCACCGTGTCGGCAAGCCTCGCATCGGCCGACCTCGGACCGCTCGACATCGACGTGGTTCCGGCCGGCCCGAACCATGTGGTGGCGACCGACGTCGACCTGCCGGTCGCCGGCACCTGGTCATTCGAGGTCACCGCACGATTCGGCGAGTTCGATCAGGTCGTGTTCAGCGTGCAGATCCCCGTGGCCGACTGAGCACCGGCGCGGTCGTTGCCGTTCTGTCCTCTGTCGGTGAGAATGTCGGCATGGGATCCGGCCACGACCATTCGCACGGGCCGTCGTTGGCCCGGGCGGGTGAGCGCCACCGGGGCCGCCTGGCGATCGCGTTCGCCGTGATTCTCGGCTTCTTCGTCGTTCAGGTCGTCGCGGCATTCTGGACGAACTCGCTGGCGCTGCTGTCAGACGCCGCCCACATGCTCACCGACGTGATCGGGCTCGGGATGGCTCTGGCAGCGATCCAACTGGCGAGCCGATTCGCTGCTCGTTCCGCATCGGGCCGGTCGACCCACACGTTCGGGTTGTATCGCCTCGAGATTCTCGCTGCGTTCGTCAACTCGCTCCTGCTGTTCGCCGTGGCCATCTGGGTGGTGATCGAGGCCATGCGCCGTATCGGCGACGAACCCGAGGTGCTCGCGGGTCCGATGTTCGTGGTCGCCGTGCTCGGCCTGCTCGCCAACCTCGTCGCGTACGTGCTCCTGCGGGAGGGCGCGGCCGAATCGGTCAATGTCGAGGGAGCGGCGCTCGAGGTGCTCGCCGACACGGTCGGTTCGGTCGGTGTGATCGCAGCTGCCGTGCTGCTCCAAGTGTTCGGGTGGGCCTGGATCGACTCGGTGGTCGCCGCCGCGATCGGTGTCTGGATCCTGCCGCGTACATGGCGACTCGGTCGCAAGGCGGTGCGGATCCTCTTGCAGGCCGCCCCCGACGCATTCGATCTCGATCGGCTCGCGTGCGATCTCGCATCGATCGAGGGCGTCGTCGACGTCCACGACCTCCACGTGTGGACGCTCACCTCCGACATGGAGGCGGCCTCGGCGCACCTCGTGACATCGGCGGGCGTCGACAGCCATGCGGTGCTCGACCGGGCGCGCCAATGCCTCGCGGAGAACTACGGCGTTGCGCATGCCACGTTCCAGGTCGAGCCCGACGACCACGAGGGCTGCGACCAGGTCACCTGGTGAAGGCCCGGCGCCAGGTGGCATCGAGGGCCGGCGGGAAGGCGTGAGAGACGATCACGATCTGCAAGACTCGGTGCCGTGAAGGCAGCGATCTTGGTGGAAAGTCTGACGGGCAACACGTGGCACGCCGCTGAGAAGGTGGCCGCCCTCCTGTCACAGCAGCGCTGGTCGATCACCGGGCTGTCGAAGGTGAAGCAGCCCGACCACGCGTCGATCCAAGAGGCCGATCTGATCCTCGTGGGCACATGGGTACACGGTGCGTTCGTCTTCGGTCAGGCGCCGTGGGCGTTGTCGAACATCGCCAACCTCCCCACGATGCGCGGCAAGCGGGCGGTCGGCTTCTGCACGTTCGCGCTCGATCCCGGCAAGGCGCTCGACAAGCTGGACCGTGCGCTGGGTGACACCGGCGCATATGTGATCGGCGGCATGGCACTGAGTCGGAGCAAGCTCGACGAGCACAGCGAAGTGTTCGCCGAGCGCCTGGTCGGCGCCGTCGCCGTCAGCTGAGCGCGCCAAGTAGCCTGCCGCCGGGTGGACGCCCTGACCGCAGGTTGTCCGGAGATGGGGCGCGACGGTGGCTGGTTCGGGGCTGATCACAATCTTGTTCACGGATCTCGTGGGCTCGACCGCGATGGCCCAGGAACTCGGTGACAACGTCGCCGACGAGCTTCGCCGCACGCACTTCGAGCAGCTCCGACGGGCCGTCGCAGCCACGGACGGCACCGAAGTGAAAACGATCGGCGATGCGATGATGGTCTCGTATACTTCCGCCGCCGATGCGATCGCAGGTGCGGTGGCCATGCAGCAGCGCGTCGACGCGCAGCACACCGAGGGGGCGCGGATCCAGATGCGCGTCGGCGTGAGCGCCGGCGATGCAACCTTCGAGGACGACGACTGGTTCGGGAATCCGGTCGTCGAGGCCGCTCGGCTCTGTTCGGCGGCCGCCGGCGGCCAGATCCTCATCAGCGACATCGTGCGGGTGCTCGCAGGCACGCGCTCCGCCCATCAGGTGACGCCGGTCGGCCCGATCGAAGGCAAGGGTCTTCCCGCTCCGATCGCGGCGTGCGAAGTCGGCTGGACACCGCTCTCGGCTGCGAGCGTCGGACGTCTCGAGCTGCCGTTGCCGGCGCAGGTGGAGCAGATCGACGCGTTCGGATTCGTCGGCCGCGACGATCAGCATCAAGCACTGCTCGGCGCCTGGAAGACGGTCCTCGCCGACGGCCGGCTCGCGGTGTTCGTCGGCGGCGAACCGGGCATCGGCAAGACGCGCCTCGTCAAGGAGCTGTGCCGGACCGCGCACTTCGACCAGGGCGTCGTGCTGTGGGGTTCGTGCGACGAGGAACTCGGCGTTGCATACCAACCGTTCGTCGAGGCGTTCCGATGGCTCGCGAACGTGCTGCCCCAGGACCAACTGGCCGACCTGGTCGGGCCTCTCGGCAGCGAACTTGCTCCGCTGATTCCCGAGCTCGAACGGTTGCTGCCGGGCATCGGACCCCGGCTGTCGGACGATCCCGACACCGAGCGCAATCGACTCTTCGAGGCAACGACCGACCTGCTGACCAACCTGTCGGCGCGCGAGCCCGTCGTGATCGTGCTCGACGACCTGCACTGGGCGCGCAAGCCGACCCTGCTGCTGTTGCGCCATCTCCTCAAGACGACCGCTCACCTCCAGCTGTTGATCGTTGCCACGTATCGCGACACCGATCTCGACCGTACGCATCCGCTCTCGGAGATGCTCGCCGACATGCGCCGCCAAGTGGGCGTCGAGCGGCTGATGCTGCAGGGCCTCGACCAGCGCGGCGTGATCGAATTCCTCGAACGCACCGCCGGTCACGAACTCGACGGTCCTGGACTGGCCCTCGCCGCGGCAGTGAGCCGAGAAACGGAGGGCAATCCGTTCTTCATCGGCGAGGTGCTGCGCCATCTCAGCGAGTCGGGAGCACTGGTGTTCCGCGATGGCCGTTGGACGACCGACCTCGAACTGACCGACTTCGGGATCCCCGAAGGCGTCCGCGAGGTGATCGGTCGCCGGCTCTCGCATCTCGACCCGTCGGCCAACGAGGTGCTCGCCACCGCCGCCGTCATCGGCCGCGAGTTCGACCTCCGCGTGCTGGGGTCGATCCTCGACGGGGGCGTCGAAGCCGCCCTCGACGCAATCGGCGACGCCGAGACCGGTGGGCTGGTCGAGGCGGTCGCCGGACGTCCCGGTGTGTACCGATTCGCGCATGCTCTCGTGCGCTCGACGCTCTACGACGAGCTGCCGACGAGCCGACGGCTCCGCCTGCACCGATCGGTGGGGCTCGCCTTGGAAGCGACGGGCGATGTCGACGCCCGGCTGACGGAATTGGCCTGGCACTTCACCGAGGCCGCTGCGCTCGGCGAAGTCGACAAGGCGGTCGACTACGGCCGGCGCGCAGGTGACCGGGCCAAGGCCGACCTCGCGTTCGAGGAAGCGGCCGGGCTGTACGAGCGCGCGCTCGAAGTCCTCGAACTGGAGGACGGCACCGATCCGGCTCTCCAGGCTCGGCTGCTGCTCGCGGCCGGCGATGCACTGCACGCGATCAACGACCCGCGTGGGCGCGGTCTCCTCCGTGATGCTGAGCGATTGGGCCGTTCGGTCGACGACACGCCGCTGCTCGCCGAGGTGCTGATTTCGCTGAGCGGCAACATGTTCTTCCGGGACGGCAACTCGACCGATCAGGACAACGTCGCGCTCGGCGATTACATCCTCTCACGCGCGGAATCACTCGATCGGGCGACTCTCGCCGAGGCCATGTCAGCCTTCGCGGTCGAGTTGTTCTGGAGCGACGAGTCCGAGCGGATGCGTCAGTTGTCCGACCGCGCCCTCGACATCGCCCGCGAACTCGATGACGCTCACGTACTCGCCGACGTGTTGCGCAACCGCAACTACGTCCACGACACGACCGACCCGGCCGCGCTCGACCGGGGGCTCGCAGAGATGACCGAGGCGATCGCCATCGCCGCGGGCATCGACGATCGACTGCTGTGCGTCACGCACCTCGACCGGTGCGTGAACCACGTCGTTCGCGGCGACGTCGTGCACGGCGATCTCGATCTCGACGAAGCCGAACGTCTCGCCGACCGGCTTCGGATCCCGCAGGCAATCGCTCGCGGGATGAATCTTCGTGCTGCCCGGGTACTCCTCGCCGGGGATCTCGATCTCTGCGACGCTCTCGTCTCGGAGTTCGAGTCGTACTGCGTGCGCGAAGGGTTGCCCAGCGGCCCGACTGCGGTTGCGGCGCTTCGCTATCGATTGCAATACGAGCGGGGCGACCTCGCCGACCTCGAGGACCTCTTGAAGATGATCATCGACGCGCAGCCCGCGCTGCCGGTGTGGCGAATGGCGCTGTGCGGTGTCTACCTGCAGACGGATCGGCCGGAATTGTGCGCCCCTCACGTCGCGGCCGTCGTGGCGGACGACTTCGCGATGGTCCCGCGCAACGCGGTGTTCCTCTTGACCTGTTCGAGCACGGCACGGATTGCGGCGCAGGTCGGCGCGCTCGGTGCCGCCGAGGCGGCCTATGAATATGCGGCGCCGTTCGACGGTCTGTTTCCGTTCGCTGGTGCGTTGTGGGAGAGCCCGATCGGGCTGGGTGTCGGTGCGGCCGCGGCTGCGCTCGGCTGGTACGACCGAGCCGAGCAACACTTCGCCAAGTCTCGCGAGCTGTGCGAGCGCGCCGGAGCGAAGAGCTATCTCGTCGCCACCGACGTCCACCAGGCCGAGATGCTCACGCATCGCGGCGCTCCTGGCGACGCCGCTCGGGCGATGGCGTTGGCGACGGCCTCGCTCGAATCATCCGAGCGCCTCGGTCTCGCCTACATGCGGCGGCGGAGTGCGGCGATCCTCGCCCGCTGATGCCGTTCGTGCAAGGCCTCAGCGCGTCACGCCGCTGAGGTCGATGAGGAGTACTCGCTGATTCTCGACGACCGGGTTCACTCCGGCGGGGGGCGGGGAGAGGTCTGTCACGTCGATCGTTTTGCCGTCGCAATCGACGAACTCACTCGTGCCGACGATCTGGTCGACGGCACAGTCGGTGTCGCTGCCCGCGGGGTAGGCGTAGTAGATCGTCCAACCGCGGGTGGGGTCGTCGCCCTCGTGATCGAGTACCAGTGTCCGCTCGCCGGTCGTGGTGTTGAGTCCGGGGAACAGGATCGGCCCGTCCTCCTCGACGATCCGCGAGGCCGCCTCGACCGATCCGACCGTGAATCGTGTGGGCGCAAGCGTGTCGGTGACATCCGCGCCGCCCCGTGCGATCCACGCGGCCGCCCCCCAGGTGATCAACGCGATGAACGCCAGGAATGCAATGCCGCCCAGCACCGGCGCGAGCGCCCGCGACCACGGGGACTTCAACGCGACCGGCACCCCACCAGTGTGCCGTTGTAACGCTGGTGTCAGACACAACCGTTACACGGTGCCGCAACATGCGCGTCAGACCCCAGATGTAACGCCGTTTCGGCGGGATCGAATCTCGTCACGTAGGGTTCCTGCTTCGTGAAGCGCACGTATCGCATCGTCGTGGCGAAACCCGGCCTCGATGGTCACGACCGTGGCGCCAAGACCATCACCCGTGCGCTGCGCGACCACGGCTTCGAGGTGATCTACACCGGGCTCCACCAGACCCCGGAGCAGATCGCCGAGACCGTGCTTCAGGAGGATGCCGACGGCGTCGGGCTCTCGCTGTTGTCGGGCGCGCATCTCACGCTGTTCCCCCGTGTGATGGACGAGCTTCGATCGCGCGACCTCGGCGACGTGCTCGTGTTCGGCGGCGGGGTCATTCCCGATGCCGACGCCCGAGCGTTGCGCGAGCAGGGCGTCGCGCAGATCTTCGGTCCCGGCTCGTCGCTGAAGGCGATCGGGCTCTGGCTCGAGCAGGCGCTCGACGAACGCGACATTTGACCATCTCCAGAAAGCGAGCATCCACATGGACCTCTTCGAGTACCAGGGCAAGCAGTACTTCGCCCGTTACGACATCCCGGTGAGCCCGGGCGGCCCGGCTGACACCGTCGATGAAGCCGTGAAGGAGGCGAACCGGGCCGGCTATCCCGTCGTCGTCAAGGCCCAGGTGCAGGTGGGCGGCCGCGGCAAGGCCGGTGGCATCAAGCTTGCCGACAACGAGGCCGAGGTCCGCGAACACGCCGGCAACATCCTCGGCATGGACATCAAGGG
>JBGTEH010000359.1:0-2607 GCA_041747915.1 Ilumatobacteraceae bacterium | reverse complement strand
CGGCACCCGGATGACCAGGGCGATCATCGACACGGTCGACGAGGTGGGTCGCGTCGTGGCGGCCGAAGGGATCGACTGTGGCTTCGCGAAGGGTGGTGTGATCCGTCTCGCCCGCACGCAGGCCCAGTTGCAGCGCCAGCGAGCCGAGGTCGACGACTACCACCGCCACGGGTTCGGCGGCGAGGTCCTGCGGGTACTCGACCGCGACGCGGCGACCCGTCACTTGAACGCCACCGATGTCGTGGGAGGCGTGCTGTACGGCCCAGCGGCACGGGTTCAACCGGCCCGTCTCGTGCGCGGTCTCGCTGATGCCGCCGAGCGACGGGGCGCCACGATCGTCGAGGCCACGAACGTCAGCGCAATCGTGGGTGGCGTCGGCGGGGTCCCAGCCCGGGTCGTCACCGACCGAGGAACGATCACCGCCGAAGTGGTGGTTCGGGCGACCGAGGGCTACACGCGTGACCTGCCAGGGCTTCGTCGCAGCTTGGTGCCCCTGTACTCGCTGATGGTCGCCACCGAACCGCTGACGGACGACACCTGGGCCACAATCGGTCTGAGTGACATGGAGACGTTCGCCGACGATCGGCGGATGGTGATCTACGGCCAGAGGACCACCGACGGTCGCTTGGCGTTCGGGGGGCGGGGCGCGCCGTACCGGTTCGGTTCCGGGATCGACGCTTCGACCGAGTCGGCCTCGATGATCCACGATCGGATCGTCGCCACCCTCCGAGAACTCGTCCCGGCGAGCCGCGATGCGCGAATCACGCACCGCTGGGGCGGTGTGCTGGGCGTCCCGCGCGACTGGCGGCCATCGGTCGGTCTCGACCCGACGACTGGCCTCGCGTGGGCCGGTGGATACGTCGGGGAAGGCGTCGCCGCCGCGAACCTGGCCGGGCGCACGCTGGCGGACCTGATCACGCGGGCCGATTCCGACCTGGTCTCACTGCCGTGGGTCGGCCACCATTCGCGCCGCTGGGAGCCCGAACCAGTGCGCTGGATCGGCATCAACGCAGGGCTTCGTCTCGCCGGATGGGTCGACCGTCACGAGGCGACGTCGACGGGAACGTCGCGCGCCGCTTTCGTGCTGGATCGCATCGTGCGATGATGGCGCGATGAGCACCGACAACCTGTCGCACGTGTGGTTCAAGGTCACCGACCTCGAGGTCGCTTCGGGCGAGGGGTCGTGGGTGATCACCACCGCCGGCGATCGGTACCTCGACTTCAGCGGCGGTATCGCTGTCACGTCGACGGGCCACAGCCACCCGCACGTCACCGCCGCAATCGCCGAGCAGGCACAGCGGTTCGTGCATGCTCAGGCCAACGTCTACACGCACGATCTGATGCAGCCGCTGGCGGCGAAGTTGGCGGCGATGTCACCGGAGGGGATCGACACGTTCTTCTACGCCAACTCCGGGGCAGAGATCACCGAAGCGGCGGTCAAGCTGGCCAAGCAGGCCACGGGCCGACCGAACATCATCGTGTTCCAGGGCAGCTTCCACGGCCGCACCCATCAGGCCATGGCGATGACCACGTCGAAGACGGTGTACCGCGCAGGCCACGCACCGCTGCCGTCCGGGATCTTCATCGCCCCGTACCCGAACGTGCGGTCCGACGACGTCCAGGCCGAGGTGGCCCGAGCGTTGGCCGGCTTCGACGAACTGCTCACCAGCGTCACCGCCCCGGGCGAGACCGCCGCCGTCATCATCGAGCCTGTGTTGGGCGAAGGTGGATACGTCGCCGCGCCGAGCGGGTTCCTCGAGGGGATCGATCAGCGTTGCAAGGAACATGGCATGTTGTTCATCGCCGACGAGGTGCAGTGCGGATTCGGTCGGACCGGCAAGATGTTCGCCATCGAGCACTACGACGTTCGCCCCGACATCATCTGCATGGCCAAGGGGATTGCGTCGGGGTTCCCCTTCTCGGCGCTGGGCACCCGTCGTGAACTCGACGACAGGTGGCCGACCGGCTCGCATGGTGGCACGTACGGCGGCAACCCGATGGGCTGCGCAGCGGCGATCGCGACGATCGAGGTGTTGAGCGCCGACGGGTTCATGGCCACGGTGGACGAGCGGGGACGTCAACTCGCCGACGGGCTGCGCCGACTCCAAGAGCATCACAGCGCGATCGTTCAGGTGCGCGCACTCGGCTTGATGATCGCCGCCCAATTCGACACCGCCGCGCGTACGTCAGCGATCGTGGCGCACTGTCTGCGGGAGGGAAAGCTGATCACCATGACAGCCGGAGCCGCCGGCACCACGCTGAGGTTCATGCCACCCCTGACGGTGTCGGCGGAGGAGATCGATCTCGCGCTTGCAGCGCTCGACAAGGCGCTCGTCGACGCGTCCTGACTGCTCATCGCTTCGTTGCTCACCGCTCGGGTCGGCCGTACAGGGCGAGTGCGGCGTTGGTGTACCGACCGTCGTCGGTGAGCTCGCGGCCGAACCACACGGGCGGCTCGAACAGGTCGAGTGCGTCCGTGGAGTCGAACTCCACTTCGGCGAACACGAGCCCGTCGAGGCCTTCGCTGAACACGTCGAGTTCGATGACGTGCTCGTTGAACGGGATGCGGTGGCGGGTCTTGACCACTCGCCGCCCCTCGGTGTGGGG
>JBGTEH010000358.1:0-8230 GCA_041747915.1 Ilumatobacteraceae bacterium | reverse complement strand
CTCGGGATCGGGTTGAGCACCGGCACCGTCGCCGCCGCCCTCCTCGGGAGCGAGGAACGCGTCGAGTACACGCTCGTCGGCGATGCGGTCAACCTGTGTCAGCGACTCCAACAGTTCGCCGAACCGGGCGAGACCGTGCTGAGCTCGCCGACGTGGGAAGCATTGACCGAACAGCCCCACGACTACGAACAGCTCGACTCGCAACTCGTCAAGGGACGCGACACCCCGGTGGTGCCGTACCGACTTCCCCAACAGACCTCGGGACCCACCAACCAACTCGTACAGGGAGTAGCACCCACATGACCGACACCATCTCGACGATGACCGAGCCTGATCCCGCGACTCCACCTCTCCAGAGCAACGCCGTCGAAGTCACGGCGGTGTACCGAACGTTCGAGCAGGACACCGCCCCCGTCCGAGCGCTCCGGGGTGCCGACCTGACGGTGCGCACCGGCGAGTTCGTCGCTGTGATGGGGCCGTCGGGCTGCGGCAAGTCGACGATGCTCAACCTCGTCGCCGGCCTCGACGTGCCCGACGAGGGCGAGGTGGTGATCGCCGGTGAGTCGCTGGCCGGCAAGGACGAGAACGCTCTGGCGATCATGCGACGCCAGCACGTCGGCATCGTCTTCCAGTTCTTCAACCTGCTGGAGGGCATGACGGCGTTGGAGAACGTGGTCATGCCTGCCGTGATCGCCGGGCGCAAGCGCAAAGTCGCCGAGTCACGGGCGCGCGATCTGCTCGACCTGCTCGGCATTGGCGACAAGGCCAAACAGGCACCAGGGGTGTTGTCAGGTGGTCAGCGCCAACGACTCGCGATCGCCCGGGCGCTCGCCAACGAGCCCACGATCGTGCTCGCCGACGAACCGACTGGCGCCCTCGACAGCGAAGGCGGCGAGGAGGTCCTCGAGCTCTTCCGACGGCTCCATCAGGGCGGCCAGACGATCCTGCTCGTCACCCACGACCAACCGGTCGCCGATGCTGCCGAACGCATCGTGCGGATGAAGGACGGTCGCGTCGACGACGACGGAACGGGCTGAGCGCTCGTGCTCGACCGCCTGACCGGCGGCCTCGGGCTGTGGGTCCGATCGGAATGGCGTCGCGGTTGGCGGTCGCTGCTCGGGTTGGGGTTGCTCATTGCGCTGGGCGGCGGCGTGACGCTCGCCGCGATCGGTGGGGCCCGCCGCGCAGACACCGCGTTCGATCGGTTCCTCGATCGCGTGTCGTCGCAGGTCGACGTGTCAGCGGCGGGAAACGAGTTCAGTTTCGAGACGGTCAACCGCGCCCGGGGCGACCTCAGCGAGGCCTTCAGCGCGATCCCGGGGGTTCAGGGTGTGACGCCAGTGTCGTGGATGGCCGTCGCCTACGAGGTCGACGGTGAACCCGTGGGTTTCTACTCGATCGCCACCGGACCACCATCCGGCGATGGGCCGCCGCCCGGATCGCACATCGTCGAGGGCCGCGCCGCCGATCCACTGGCAGCGGAAGAAGTCACGATCAACGAGGAGGCACGGCGGCAGATGGGGGTCGACGTCGGTGACCGGATCACCTTGAGCTCCTACGCCCCCGATCAGATGGACGCCTTCATCGGCATCGCCTCAGAGGACGACCGCGGTCCGCAGGTCGACGTGCAGGTCACCGGGATCCACCGGAGCCCGGAGGACATCTCCGACAACCCCGAGGGGATCGTCGTGCTCACACCCGCATTCCACGACCGCTACGGCGATCAGATCGTCCACTGCGACTGTTCGTTCTGGATCGCAGCGTCACGATCTGACGCCGATGCCATCGCCGCAGCGCTCCCCGCCGTGATCGGCGACTACCCCCTCGCAGTCGATGATGTCAACGGCCCTGTGCGAACCCGCGTGGAACGATCCGTCAACCTGGAAGTCGGCGCTCTCCGGATCGCGGCTCTGGTCGCGGCGATTGCATCGATGCTCGTCATCTCCCAGGCGCTCGCGCGTCACGTCAGCGGTGATGGATCCACGACACCGGCACTCGCAGCCATCGGCGCGACACGACCCCAGGTCGTTCGGGGGTGGACTGTCATCCTGCTCCCCGTCGCACTCGGCGGTGCCCTCGGCGCGATCGTCCTGGCGATCGCGCTCTCACCGCTGTTTCCGCGTGGCCTCGCACGTCGAGCGGAGATCGACACGGGGGTGCGATTCGACACAGTCGCCTTCATCGGTGGGGGTGCGGTGGTGCTGCTCGCCACGGTGTGCCTCGCAAGCCTTGCGGCGATGGTGGCGACGCGCCGTCGCCGCATCGCGACCATGCGCCGGGCACGATCATGGGGAACCTCGGTCAGCCCACCGGCCGTTTTGGGCACAAGCTTTGCCCTCGACCCGTCGCGTGACCGGTCACGGCTCGTGGCCATCAGCGCGATCGCAGGGCTCGCCGTCGCCCTCGGTGGAGCGGTGGCCGTCGCCCTGGTCGACGAGTCGACCCAGGACGTTCTCCGCACGCCGAGCGCGTTCGCGGCGGACTGGGACGTCCAACTCGCCGCCCTACCGGACGATCCCGACGCCGTGATCGCCGCCGTTGCCGCCGAATCCGGCGTCGACGCCTTCGCCCTGCAGCTCTCGAGCACCGCCAACGAGTTCGTCATCACCGGGCCTGGCGGAACGGATTCGGTCTCGCCCCGGTCGTACCAGAGCATCAGCGGTTCGATGGGACCGTTCATCGAGGAGGGAAAGACGGCTGCGGCGTCGGACGACGTGGTGCTCGGCGCAGCGGTCGCCAAGTCGATCGGCGCCGACATCGGTGACAGGGTCACCGTCGACGCCGGCGGACGTCGCGACAACGAGTTCATCGTGAGCGGAATCGGACGTCTCAGCGACGGCGACGAGACCGATCTCGCCGTTGTCACCACCCCTGACGGGCTCATGCGACTTCAGAGTTCGGACCAACTCGCGATCGAAGGCGCGTTCATTCGCCTCGGCGACATCGATGCCGGGGGTCGAGCCCGGCTCGCCGACCTCGGGTTCGTGCCGACGACTCCCCCGTCGCGAATCGCCAACCTCGCACAGATCGGCTCCGTACCCAAGCTGTTGGCGATTGCGCTCGCCATGCTGGGTGTCGGCGGCGCCACGCATGGTTTGCTCGTCGCCAGTACGCGGCGCCGGGCCGACATCGCCGTCGCCCGTGCGTTGGGATTCACCCCACGCCAGGCGGCCTCGTCGATCCGCTGGCAGGGAATCATGATCACTGCGATCGCCGTCGCCGTCGGCGTGCCGCTCGGGGTGATTGTCGGTCGCCTCGTGTGGAAGCAGGTCGCCGCCGGTGTCGGCGCCGTCGACCTCGTCTCGATCCCGTGGCCGACGACCGTGATCGCGCCACTCGTGGCTCTGGGCGCAATGGTCGCGATCGCGTCCCTCATCGGCCACCGGGCAGCTCGCCTGCAACCGGCCACCGTGCTGAGGAGCGAGTGAGTACCCGATGAGCCGAGCGACGAGGAGCGACCGGTGAGTGGGGCGACGATGTGGGCACGTCACGAAGTGCGACACGGGTGGCGGTCGATGCTCGTCGTCGCCCTCCTCGTGGCGATCGCCGGCGGTGCCGTCACTGCAGGGATGGCCGGCGCACGGCGTGCAGGCTCGGCGGTCGATCGCTACATCGCCGAATCGGCGCCGTCCAGCACGATCATCTTCTCACGTGACCCACTCGACGCCGATCTCATCGACGACCTCGAGTCGGACCCCCGCATCACCGGCATCTACACCACCCGGATCGTCGCCGCCGCCCCGGTCGGCATCGCTCCAGGCCCAGAGGGTCTGACCATCGATGTACCCGACGAGTTCTGGCCCGACGAGAACGGGAGTCGTCTCGCCACTCCCCGCCTCATCGAGGGCCGGTATCCGATCGGGGACGACGAGGTGGCGGTGTCAGAGGCAGGTCCCGAGCGCGGCATCGGAGTCGGCGACGTCATCGACATGGAGCTCGTCGATCGCGTCGCTGTCGTCGACTGTACCGACGGGGGCGAGTGCGAGACCGAGGCTGCCGGAACGGTCACGGTGACCGGCGTCATCCGGACTCCGAGCGATCTCGCGCCCGCAACGTTCGGCGTGCAGATCGCCATGATTGCGCCACGAGGCTTCGTCGACAGTCGCGGTGGCGACGACATCACCTACGCCTGGTACATCGACGTCTTCACTGCACCGGGCGTCGACGTCGACGCATTGATCGTCGACTATGCCGAACGCATCACGTCCGGCGACATGACGCCGGCAAGCTTCGACTTCATCGGAGCCCGCCGCGCCGGAGAGCTCCAACACGACGCCCTGCTCATTGCCGTGGTGGTCGTCGCCGCCGCCGGAATCCTGATCGCCGGTCAGGCATTCGGACGCTTCCTCGCCCGCCGGTCGAGCGACACCTCCACGCTGTCGGCCCTCGGCATGACAACCGGACAGCGAGTGGTGGCGTCGTGGATTCCCGGAACCGTCGCATCGGCGATCGGGGCGGTCGTGGTGATCCCGATCGCGATGCTCCTGTCACCCCTGCTCCCCCGAGGCGTCGCTGCGCGTGCCGACCCCGATGTCGGGTTCCACCTGGACCTCGTGGTGGTCGCAACGGGTGTCGTTGTCACCTTTGCCGTCGGGTCCATCGCGGCGCTCGTAGCCGGAGCCCGGTGGGCGAGTCGGTCCGCAACGTCGGCGTCGACCGCATCGTCGGGCACCATCTCGCCGATCGCGTCGGTCACCGAACGACTCGGCCTGCGGCCGGCAGCGGCGATGGGTTCACGTTTCGCACTCGAGCCGGGCAGAGGACCACGACGCTCGCCGGTCATCCCGATGCTCCTCGGGTCGACTGCGGCGATCGCAGTGGTCGTCGGAGCCCTGGTGATCACCTCCAGCCTCACCGGCCTGCTCGACACGCCCGCGTTGTATGGCGCAACCTGGGATCTGCAGGTGGCCGGCGAGGATCGGAGCAGGGAGATCGGCGAACGACTCGCAGCCGACGAGCGAACCGATGGCGTCGCCCTCGTCGTGACCGGTGAGCTGGGCGTCGAAGCGAACGGCAAGAACACCGGCGAAGCCCTGGCGGTCGGCATCGAATCGATCACGGGAAGAATCGACCCGGTCGTCCTCGACGGGCGCACCCTGCTCGGGCCCAACGAAGTGCTGCTCGGCACCGACACGATGGCGGCGCTCGACGTCGAGATCGGCGACGAGGTCCTGGTGTCGGGGAGCGCGGGCGAACAGACCATGGTCGTCGTCGGGCGCGGCATCGTCCCGGTGGTCAGCCTCCAGAGCACCGACACCGGTGTCGTCGCGCCGCTCCAGACGCTGATCGACCTGGGCGGGCTCGAATCGGTCGCCGACATCGACGTCCAGCTGGCCGTCCTGGTGACCGTCGCCGACGACGATGAGATCGCTGCGGTCGGCGAGGCAGCCGAAGCGATGGGCGGCTACCTCGACGGGCCGTTCCAGCCGTCGAGCGTGTCGGTCCTCGACGAAATCCGGGTGATTCCATACGCCGTTGCGTCCTTCACGGTGCTCCTCGGCGCACTTGCGATCTTCCACACGCTCGTGGTGACCGGCCGACGACGACGGATCGATCTCGCGACCATGCGCGCCCTCGGCGGTCGGCCGCGGGACGCCGGATCGGTCGTCTCCTGGCAAGGCGGGGTCGCCGCCCTGGTTGCGCTGGCCATCGGAATTCCTGTCGGGATCATCTGCGGGCGCCTGATCTGGAGATCGATCGCCGACGCCAACAACGTCCGCACCGTCATCGAGGTGCCGATGACAGCGGTCCTGGTGGTCACTGTCGTGTCGATCATCGGCGCTTCCGTCGTGCTCGCAGCACTCCCCGCCTGGAATGCGACCCGACGGCGACCAGCCGTGGACCTGAGGGCCGAGTAGTGAGCGAACGATGACGAGCGAACGGTGAGTGGTGCAACACTGTGGGCGCGCAACGACATCCGTCGGGGGTGGACATCGCTCGTGGTCGTGGGGTTGTTGGTGGCAATCGCCGGCGGGGCGGTCATGGCCGGCGTGGCAGGGGCACGTCGGGCGGGCGAATCGGTCGATCGCTTCGTCGCCGACATCGGGTTACAGGATCTCACGATCTTCACCGAAAGCCCGCTCGACGCAGAGCTCCGCGCCGAACTCATGGCGGATTCACGCGTCTCCGACGTGGGCGACACCAGGGTGATGTTGGCGACCCCGACCTCGATGGTTCCCGGCCTCGGCGGCGCCACGATCATCGTGCCGGACGAGTACTGGGGTGACCTCATCCGCCCGCGAATCGTGGAGGGTGAGTACCCGTCCGGATCCGATGAGATCGCCATGACCGAGCGGACCGCCGCCGAACTGGGATTCGACGTCGGTCAGGCGGTCGACATGTGGCTGCTCACGCCAGCGGGACGTGAGACGTGCTTCACGACGGGCGAATGCCTCCCAGAGGATGCGGGCACCGTCACGGTCACGGCGATCCTCAGACTCCCCGACGACCTCGAACCAGACGCATTCGCGCAGGCTCTGTTCATCGCTCCTGCGGCGTTTCTCGATGCACGGGGTGGAGATCCAGTCGCCACGGGTCGCATCACCGACGTCTACCTCACTCCCGGCACGGTGATCGACGACGTCGTCAACAAGTTCTCGGCGAAGGTCGACGAGGCCGACGTACGCAGCCAGAACAGCGAAATCGGCGGCGTCCGTCGTGCCGTCGACCTGCAACGAGACGCGCTCCTGATCGGCACGGCCATCGCCGCCGTCGCCGGACTGCTCATCGCCGGACAGGGCTTCGGCAGGTTCCTGTCACGACGCTCCTCGGATGCAGCAACGCTGGCCGCACTGGGAATGCCGTCTGGCCAGCGGACGATGGCTGGTTGGATGCCCGGGCTCGCCGCCGCCCTACTCGGTGCGGTGCTCGCCGTTCCGATCGCCATCGCACTGTCACCGCTGTTCCCGCTGCGGGCCGCACGGCGGGCCGACCCTGATGTCGGAGTCAATGTCGACCTGCAGGTCCTGATCGTAGGCGCCCTGATCATCTTCGCGATCGGCGCAGGTGCCGCACTCCTGTCGGCCTCACTCTGGAGCCGCACGAAGCGTTCGGACGGCGCCGACACCACCGTCTCGGCGGTGACCCAGTTGGCGGTTCGCCTCCGGCTGCCACCGGAACCGACGATGGGATCGGGCTTCGCACTCCAACGAGGCCGAGGGGCACGCCGAACGCCCGTGTTCCCTGCGCTCGCCGGATCGGTGGCGGCGATCGCGGTGATCGTCGGTGCGCTTGTGCTCGCCGCCAGCCTCGACGGACTCCTGACCTCACCGGCGAGATACGGCGCCCCATGGGACCTCCAGATCGGAGTCGGAGAAGAATCTGAATCGGTGCGGACACTGACGACCCGGGACGATCGCGTCGACGCTGCCGCGGTCGCCAGTAACGGCGAACTCAACATCTCCGTGAACGGGTCACTCCCGATCCAGGTGTTCGCGGTCGGGATCGAGCCGCTCAAGGGCTCCGTCGAACCGGTGGTGCTCGAAGGTCGAGCGCCTGGTGGACCCGACGAGGTGCTCGTGGGATCGGCGACGATCGACCGTCTCGATCTGAACATCGGTGACCGGATCGCAGTCAGCGGACCAGGCAGTGAACTCACGATGACCGTCGTCGGTCGTGCGATCGTGCCCATCGTGGGAAGTGACCTCACCGATGATGGGATCGTCCTACTACTCGATGCGTTCAGATCGCTCGACGGCGAGAACTTCGTCGCCAGGAGTGAGACGGTCATCCTGACGCGGCTCGTCGAGGGCGCCGACGCCGAAGGGTTCCGGACGGAACTCGAGAACGCGGGACTGTTCGTCGACGGCACGTTCCGGCAAGCGAACGTGACCGTGCTCGACGAAGTGCGCGGGATCCCCTTCTACGTCGCCGCGTTCACGGCCTTCATCGGCGCACTTGCCGTCCTTCATGCCCTGATCGTCACCGCCCGCCGCCGCCGCGGTGACCTCGCAGTGATGCGGGCAATCGGCTGCCGGGGGCGTCAGATAGGCGGCGTGATCCACTGGCAGGGCTTCTTCCTGGCAGTGGCGGCGATCTCCTTCGGCGTGCCCATCGGGTTGATCGGCGGCCGGCTGATCTGGACCACCATCGCGGAGGGCACGAACGTGCTCAGCGTGATCGAGACGCCGTGGGCCGCGATCGCCATTGTTGCCACGGCTGCCCTGCTCGGCGCCGGAGTCGTGCTTGCCACCGGCCCAGCCTGGGCCGCCAGCCGGCGGCGACCAGCGAG
>JBGTEH010000357.1:0-5649 GCA_041747915.1 Ilumatobacteraceae bacterium | reverse complement strand
TCGGCCCAGATGTGCCGACCGACGCGATGCGCCTCCTCGGCGCACTCGACCACCGCCGAGAACTGCGGGCGACCGACCCCGGTCATCATCCGCGTGGTGCACATCGCGCCGGGGCCGACACCGACCTTGACGATGTCGGCGCCTGCCTCGATGAGCTGGCGTGTGCCGACCGCCGTGACGACGTTGCCGGCGACGATCTGCGCGTCGGGCAACTCCGAACGAACCGCTTCGATGGCCCGCAGCGTGCGGGTCTGATGCCCGTGCGCGGTGTCGATCACGAGCACGTCGACGCCGTGGCCTGCCAGTTCCTTCGCCCGTGCCGCTGGCTCACCGTTGATGCCGACCGCAACGCCGACCATCAGGCGGCCGTGCGCATCGACGGCGGGCTCGTAGATCGTGGAGCGCAGTGCACCCTCGCGCGTGATCACCCCGAGCAGCCGACCGTCGTCGTCGACGACCGGGGCTACCCGGAGGCGATTGCGGCCGAGATGCTCGAACGCCATCGCCGGATCGATATCGGGGTTCAAGATGTGCAGACTCGAACTCATCACGTTGGCGAGCTGAGTGAACCGGTCGAAGCCGTCACCGTCGCCCTCGGTGAACACACCGACCGGCACGCCGTTGTCGACGACGACCACAGCTCCGTGGGCGCGCTTGTGGATCAGCGACAGCGCGTCGGCGATGGTGGCGTCCGGTGCGAGGGTGATCGGCGTCTCGAACACGGTGTGGCACTGCTTGACGTAGCCGATCACTCTGGCGACGACGTCGACCGGGATGTCCTGGGGCAGGATTGCGATGCCGCCGCGACGAGCAACCGTCTCGGCCATGCGGCGCCCGGCGACCGCGGTCATGTTCGACACCACGATCGGAACCGTGGTCCCGATGCCATCGGGCGTGCTCAGGTCGACGCTCATCCGAGACGGCACATCGGACAAGCTCGGCACCATGAACACATCGCTGTAGGTGAGGTCGTAGCCCGGGTCGGGATGGAGCAGTCGCATGATGAGGAGGATCCTTGTAGGTGCCGACGACGGGTCGGCGGACGACATTGGCTCTGGAAGCGACCACAGGCTAGGCCCTAGTCTGGCCCGTCCATGACACGAACCACGTCGCCTGTCGCGCTGATCCACGGATGGGGCGGTTCGTTCGCAGCGACGTGGGAGCGGAGCGGGTTCACCGCGCTGCTGGAGGACGCCGACGTGGCGGTGATCGGCATCGATCTGCTCGGTCACGGCAACGCTCCGAAGCCCCACGATCCGCAGGAGTACGCCGACCTGACCACCCGTGTTCTCGATGCGCTCCCCGACGAACCGGTCGACGCGATCGGCTTCTCGCTCGGAGCCATGACGTTGCTGCGCGCCGCGATCGACCATCCCCAACGGTTCCGACGCCTCGTGCTCGCCGGGATCGGGTCGAACTTGTTCGACCGCGACGACTCGGGAACGCGGGCCATCGTTGCCGGCCTGGAGACCGTTGCTTCGGGGGGCGACCCGTCGTCGCTCGACAACACCGTGCGTCTGTTCACCCAGTACGCCGGACAGCCGGGCAACGACATCGCCGCTCTGACGGCGGTGATGAAACGTCCGCCCGCTGAACCGATCACCGCCGATCAGTGCAGCCGGGTCACGTGCCCGGTGCTCGTGGTCATCGGGGACCAGGATTTCGTGTACCCGGCCGACGAACTCGCGGCCGCCTTTCCCGACGGCCGCTGCGAGACCCTCCGCGGTGTCGACCACTTTGCCACCCCGGAGTCGTTCGGGTTCTTCGACGCAGCGCTCGAATTCCTCGACGCCGTGTGCTGAGACGCGTGCTCGTTTCCACCGACGTCGAACGCGCCGTCGAAGTGATCCGTTCGGGTGGACTGGTGGCCATGCCGACCGAAACGGTCTACGGGCTTGCCGCCGACGCCACCAACGCCGACGCAGTGAGACGGATCTTTGCGGTCAAGGGCCGGCCGATGGACCACCCGCTCATCGTGCATGTCGCCGCTGCAGAGCGGTTCGAATCGTGGTCGTCGGGGATCCCGGAGGCGGCGCGCCTCCTCACCGATGTGGCGTGGCCAGGGCCGCTCACCGTGATCGTTCCGCGGGCGGCCGGTGTCCTCGACGAAGTGACCGGCGGTCTCGACACCGTTGGAATCCGGGTACCGGCTCACCCGATGGCGCTCGAACTGCTCGAGCAGGTCCAGAGGGGTCTGGCCGCACCGTCGGCCAATCGGTTCGGAGCCGTGAGCCCGACGTCGGCTGCCCACGTCCTGCACGACCTCGGCGCCATCCTCGATCCTGCTCGTGACGTAATTCTCGACGGTGGCGAGTGCGAGGTCGGCGTCGAGAGCACAATCATCGATTTCGCCAGTGATCCGCCGCAGATCCTGCGAGCCGGCGCCATCGCGATCGAGGACATCAGCCGTCTGCTCGACGGCGCGGTCGCCGACGCGTCGGGCCCGAGCAGGGCGAGCGGCATGCTCACATCGCACTACGCGCCGTCGTGTGAGGTGCGGCTCGTCGACAGCCCCGACGATGCCCTCGCCCTGCGCGCCGGCACGCCCCGTAGCGAGATCCTCGACCTCACCGAAGATCTGGTGGTGTACGCCCGGGAGTTGTACGCCCGGATGCGCGACGCCGACGCTCGGCGTGTCGCAACGCTGATCGCCGTGCTCCCCCCGCCGGTGGGTCTCGGCCACGCGATCCGTGACCGCCTCGCCAAGGCCGCCGCACCGCGCCCCGACTGAGCAGTACGTTGTCGCGATGACCATCGATCGCGCCGCCGCCGACAAGTTGCTGACCACGACTCGTTCGGTGCGCAAGCGCCTCGATCTCACCCGCCCCGTCGAGCCCGCACTGATCATGCAGTGCATCGACATCGCGATGCAGTCGCCGACGGGCACGAACCAACAGAACTGGTCGTTCGTCGTGGTGACCGATCCCGACAAGCGCCGCACGATCGCCGACTTCTACCGCCGCGCCGGTGAGCAGATGGCGGGATCCGGTTACCCGCCACCACTGCCCGAGGGCGACCCCCGCATCCCGGCCACCGAACGGGTCATGGATTCGGCCGCGTACCTCGCCGGGTGCCTCGAGGAGGTGCCGGTCTTCGTGATTCCATGCGTCCACGGCCGGATGGAGAAGGTGCCGATGATCGTCGCGCAGGCGTCGACGTACGGCTCGATCCTTCCTGCCGCGTGGAGCTTCATGCTCGCAGCTCGTGCCAGAGGACTGGGCTCCGCGTGGACCACGATCCATCTCTTCTTCCACGACGACGTGAGCGAACTCCTGGGAATTCCCGCCGACTGGACCCAGGCCGCACTGCTTCCGGTCGCCCACTACACGGGTGACGATTTCAGGCCCGCCCACCGACTCCCGGCCGCCGATCTGACGTACTGGGACACGTGGGGTTCCACCCGCGACGCAACAGGTGAGGTGTGACCGTCACCAGTCGAGTGCATTGAGGTTGGCGATCCAGAGGTCGCGGATCACGAGGACATCGGGTGCAGCCGCACCGTCGAGGCCGGCGACCGTGAGGCTGACGGTGGAGGCGCCCGCATCGGGCACCACGTCGAGGCGACACCAACACTCGGTCGGTGCCGACAGGTGCACGTCGAGGCGGTACGGCGGATCGTCGTCGAGCACCTCGCCGAGCCACGACGCCACGATGAGCAGCCCCTCGAATGTCTCGACCGGCAGTGCCTCGACCGTGAACGACGGCGTGTCGCTGGTCAAGCCACTCCACGGTTCGGGATCGTCCGTTCGACGGTTGTCCGGTTCGGGCATCTGAGACGCCTCTTCGGCCGTCGACTCCAGCCGGGCCAACGCGGCGTCGGCGGCCTCATTGACGGCCTGCATCGACCCAGCGTCGCCGCCATGGTCTGGATGGTGTCGTTTGGCGAGTTCGCGCCGTGCGGATCGGATCTCGTCGACGCTCGCGTCCGCGCCAAGCCCGAGAACGTCGAGCGGATCGCTCACGCGGTGGCGTCGCGCAGTTCGGCGTACCGATCGCGCAGGTCGTGCGATTCCACGGCGTCGTCGACCTCGACACCTGAACCGAGTCGCCACCGATCCTGTACCACGCGATGATCGACGGCCTCGAGGACAGCGGCGGCCTGCACCGCGGCTCCGGTGGCCACGGCCTGATCCACGTCGGCGACGATGACCGGTACGTCGACGAGGCCGGCGATGACGGCGCGTAGGGCCTGCGACCGCGCCCCGCCGCCCGTGAGCATCAGTCGGCCATCGACCCTCGCGTGGGTTCGAAGCGAATCGAGCGCGTCGAGCAGGCCACATGCGACCCCGTCGACGGCCGCCCGAGCGAACTCCTCTCTCCCGACATCGCTGCGCAGGCCGCTGATCACGCCGGTGGCGTTCGGACGATTCGGCGTTCGCTCGCCATCGAAGTAGGGCAACACGAGGGGTCGACGGTCACCCCGGGCAGAGAGTGCGAGCCGGTCGAACTCGTCGTGGTCCACTCCGAGCAGCCGAGCGACGGTGTCGAGGACCTTGGCGGCGTTCGATGTACACACGAGGGGAAGGAAGCGGCCGGTTGCGTCGGCGAAGCCGGCGACCTCGCCCGCGGCATCGGCAGTCGGTCGATCGGCCACCGTGAACGCTGTACCCGACGTGCCGACCGACAACACGGCGTCACCGATGTCGAGTCCCATTCCGAGCGCAGCGGCCATGTTGTCGCCCGTCCCGACGGCCACCGTCACCCCATTCCACGTGCCGGTGGTGTCGAGTGGAGCGAGCACAGTCGGCACGACGTCGGCCCAATCCCGATGGTCATCGACGACCGCCAGCACGTCCCATCGGTACTCCCCCGTCGACGGCGACCAGTAGCCCGTTCCCGAGGCGTCGCCGCGGTCGGTCGTGAACTCACCGGTCATCCGGAACGTCAGGTAGTCGTGCGGCAGCAGTACGCGCGCCACGCGACTCCACGCAGCGGGATTCGTACGGTGCAGCCACGACAGCTTCGTCACGGTGAACGCCGCCACCGGCACGCTCCCCACCGCGTCGGCCCACGCCACTGGCCCGCCCAGCTGCTCGAGCAGCCAGCCGGCGTCGGGAGCAGATTCGGTGTCGTTCCACAACTTCGCCGGATGAACCGGCTGGCTTGCTGCGTCGAGCGCCACCATGCCGTGCTGCTGACCGCCGATGCTGATGGCCGCAACGTCGGCGAGAGGCACCTCCGCACCGGCCACGAACCATGCGGACTCGAATGCCGCCCACCACGACTGCGGGTCCTGTTCGCTGCATGGCGGTGTCACGGCCGGATGTGGCGACGACGCCGACGCGACGATCTCACCGCTGTCGAGATCTCGGATCTCCACCTTGGTCGACTGGGTCGACGAGTCGACGCCGGCGACGAGGGTCACGTGGTCACTCGCGCCGAACGGTCGGCCTGGACGAAGGCGCTCACCGACCGTGGAACTCGGGGTCGCGCTTCTCCATGAACGCCCGCACACCCTCGGTGAAGTCGTCGGTACGCAGCAGCGGCAGCAACTGCAGGAACACGTGGTGGACGTTCTGCTCGAACGTCTCGGTCTCCGCCGCCCGCATCATGCGCTTGATCGCCCGAACGGCGAGAGGTGCGTTGGCGGCGATGTCGGCTGCCATCTCCGCGGTCCGCTTGGCGAACTCGTCGACGGGAACGACCTGG
>JBGTEH010000356.1:0-16417 GCA_041747915.1 Ilumatobacteraceae bacterium | reverse complement strand
GCTGTGGCCCCGCGTCTGGCAGGTGGCCGGTCGCGTCGACCAGATTCCCGAGCCGGGTGACTACGTCACCTACGAGATCGGGCGCGATTCGGTGATCGCGGTGCGCGGCCTCGACCAGGTGGTCCGCGTCTTCTACAACGTGTGTCAGCATCGCGGCAACCGGCTGGTCACCGCCGAGGTCGGGTCGCTGCTCAGCGGCGAGTTCCAGTGCGCGTACCACGGCTGGCGCTTCGGTGCCGACGGCCGATTGAACTGGGTCCCCGACGAGGACGATTTTCCGCAGGGCAGCCCATGCGGTGTTCGCAACCTCGTGGAGATGCCGAGCGACACGTGGGCCGGCTTCATCTGGTTCAACATGGACCCCGACGCAGCACCTCTGCGGGCCTGGCTCGACCCGGTCGCCGAACATCTCGACGCGTACCGCATGGAGGACATGAAGCGAACGCACTGGGTGACCGTCGTGGGCGACTTCAACTGGAAGTGCGTTCAGGACAACTTCAACGAGAGCTACCACCTTCCCTACGTGCACCCCCAGACGCTGGCGTCGATGAACGAACACCACAGCGGGTGCCAGTTCGACCTCTACGACTCGGGCCACGCCCGCATGCTCATGCCCGGCGGTGGGCCCGGCCCGCAGTACCAGGGCAAACCCGAGCGCACGCTCAAGAGCCTGAGCGCCGATCTCGAGTTCTGGGACGTCGACCCGGCACCCCACCTCGACGACCTGAGTGGCCTGCGCACTGCGTTGCAGCAGCGCAAGCGCGAGCTGGGCGCCTCGAAGGGCTACGACTTCTCGAACTATTCCGACGAGCAGCTCACCGACAACTACCACTACACCGTCTTCCCGAACATCTCCTTCAGCATGAAGCCCGAGGGGTGCATCTGGCTGCGTGCCACACCGCACCCGACCGACCCGCAGAAGTGCTTCTTCGACATGTGGTACCTGACTTTGTTCCCGGAGGGTTCGAGTGAGTACTTCTCGAACTCGATGCGTGACTGGGTGTCGATCGATCACCAGGTCGAGCACCAGACCGGAATCGCCGGTGAAGTTTCGTGCGGGCCCGGCATCGACCAGGACGTGGCGATCTGGAACACCCAGCAGCAGGGCCTGCGCTCGCGTGGATTCCGCGGCGAGTACATGCCGTGGCAGGAGCGGCGCATCCGGTTCTTTCACGACAACATCGACCGCCACCTCGCAATGGGGCCCGTTGGTGTCTGAATCGGACGCGACGACGGTCGAACTCGGCGACCTGAGTGACGTCGGCGACGGCGAGTTGCGCTGCTTCGAGAACGTCGGTCGCGACGGCATCGTCGTGTGTCGCGTCGGGGGCCAACTGTTCGCACTCGACGACAACTGTTCGCACGCCGACACGCCGTTGAGTGAAGGTCGTCTGCGCGGCTACGGCATCACCTGTCCGCTCCATGGCGCCTCGTTCGACGTGCGCGACGGCTCGCACTCCGGTCCACCGGCGTGGGAGGGCGTTGCGTCGCACCCGGTCGATGAAGTCGACGGGGTTGCCGTCGTCGTGATCGGCGGCCGCGATGGAGGAGATGGCGGCGCACCCGACAGCGGTCGGCTGCAGACGCGCTGAGCTGCGGCCAGGCTGCGCTCGCTCACTAGCTTCAGCGCGATGACCTCCGCAGTCCCGACCACCACCAGTGAGATCACCGCCGAGTGGATGACCACGGCGCTACGCGACTCGTCGACGATCGGCGCCGGGACCCATGTCGACTCGGTCGTGCTCGATCCGGCCGCCGCCGGGGTGGGATTCATGGGCGAGGTCGGCAAGATCGGCGTCGTCTACGGCGGTGACCGCACCGATGCGCCGACGAGCATCATCGCCAAGTTTCCGACCGCGTCGCCCGACATCCGCACGATGATGCATCCCACCCGGATCTACGAGCGCGAGCACCGCTTCTACGCCGAACTCGCGTCGACCTCGCCGTTGCGGACGCCGGAGGTGTACCACGTGACGTGTGAAACGGCGGCCACGCCCGACGACGAGCGGTACATGCTGCTGATGGAGGACCTGTCCGCGCTCACCGTCGGCGATCAAGTCGCCGGTGTCACCGTCGAGCAGGCCCGCTGTGCTCTCGTCGGACTCGCCGCGCACCACGCGGCCTTCTGGAACGGTGCGGGCCTGGAGGCCGCCGACTACATCCCGATCATCAACGGGCCGCTCAACCAGGCCGGTGCATCGATCTACGAGGTGTCGCTCCCGGGATTCATGGATGCCTTCGGCCACGCGATCAAGCCGGAGTTGACCGGGTACGTCGAGCACTACGCCGCAAGTCGTACGCAGATCATCGACGACCTCGCGGCCATGCCGCACACCCTCGTGCACTTCGACTTCCGCGCCGACAACCTGCTGTTCGACGTTGACGGAACGGTGGCCGTGATCGATTGGCAGACGATCAGCCAAGGTGGGGGAGCGGCCGACCTCGGGTACTTCCTGTCACAGAACCTGAGCACCGACGACCGGCGCGAGCACGAGGTCGACCTGTTGCGTGGCTATCACGACGAGCTCACCGCCCATGGTGTCACCGGCTACGACTTCGACACGTTGCTGGCCGACTATCGCGTCGGCATCACCTGTGGTTGGGTGATCCCCGTGCTCGCGGTCGGGAGCCTCGACTTCACGAGCGAGCGTGCCGTGGCGTTGTGGACCGCTGTCGTCGAACGGGCCCAGAACGCCCTGATCGATCACGGCTACGGCAGTTGACCAACGCCGCGAACTCGACACCGACTCATCGCTCACCCTCACCGATCAACCTCGACGAACATTCACGACACAGGAGACATCTCATGACCGGACGACTCGACGGAAAGACCGCGGTGATCACCGGAGCGGCAAGCGGGATCGGGGCAGGCACGGCGCGCCTCTTCGTCGCCGAAGGCGCCCGCGTGATCGTTGCCGACATGCAGGTCGAAGCGGGGATGGCACTCGTCGACGAACTCGGCGATCGAGCCCGATTCGCAGAGACCAACGTGCTCGACGAAGCCCAGGTCGCAGCAGCCGTCGACCTCGCCGTGTCCGAGTTCGGGCACCTCGACGTGATGTTCAACAACGCGGGCATCGTTGGAGCAGTCGGCCGCATCTCGGAGACCCGGACCGAGGCATGGGACAACACGATCGCGATCTTGCTGCGCGGCGTCTTCCTCGGAACCAAGCACGCAGCCCGCGTGATGCTGGAGCAGAACTCGGGCGTGATCATCAACACTGCGAGTACCGCCGGCATTCTCGGCGGTCTCGGCCCGCACGCCTACACGGCGGCCAAGCATGGTGTGATCGGGCTGACGAAGTCGGTCGCCAACGAGCTGGCTCCGAACGGAATCCGCGTGAATGCGATTGCGCCTGGCAACACGGTCACGGCGATGACGGCCTCGGTGACCACCGGCGATCCGAACGACCTCGAGGCCACCAACGAGCGCATCTCCTCCATGTCGCCACTCGGCTACGCCGGCGTGCCCGACGACATCGCGGCGGCCGCGCTCTATCTGGCGAGCGACGACGCTCGGTACGTCTCGGGGCACACGCTCGTGGTCGACGCCGGCCAGACGACAGCGGGAATGACGCCGCTGCGGTTCAACGTCGGCTCCAGCCGACAGATCCACGAGGCTGGCCGCTCCACCTGATGTGACGCTGGTGTCCTTAACGCTGGGGTCAGGCACCAGCGTTACAGGATGCGGACGGGGTTGTCGCCGTTCCAGTCGATCGAGGCCTCGCGGACCATGTCGTAGAAGCCGACGAGTGGTGAGCTGCGTTCGTAGATCTCGATCAGGTGACCGAGGTCGGAGCGGGCGTCGTGGAACGCGAACGGCATCCCGGAGGCGGTCTCGGCGTACAGAACCTCGGCGCGACCGGCGTCGATCAACTCAGTGGCAGCGTCCGCGAACGTGTCGACGAAGAAGGCCACGTGGTGGACGCCGCTGCTGCCGACGACCGGATCGTCGCCTCCGTGCTGGTGGATCAACTCCACCATCACCGAGCCCCACTGGCCGTACGCCGACGAGTGATCGAACGTCGCAGCTCGACCTCGAACCCGTACGTGGTGCACGTCGATGTGCTCGCGAACGAAGAACGGCCCGGCGCCGCGCTGCACCCATTCCGAGGCTGCGACTCTGACATCGGCGACGGCGTAGGCGATCTGGACGGGACCGTCGAGCACGCGCACGACGGTAGTTCGCTCGCGTCGTCGCGTGTTTGGTCGGCTCGTTATGGTCGCCTCGGGATCAGGACTCGATCAGCCACGAGGGAGACACATGACAGACACGGTGCTCGATCGATTCGCGCTCGCCGACGGGCGCGCAGTGGTCACCGGTGCTGGGCGGGGCATCGGGGAGGGCATCGCCGTCGCCCTCGCCGAGGCAGGGTGCGACGTCGTGCTCACCGCACGGCGCGAACACGAGATCGAGGCGGTTGCCGAACGCGTGCGGGCGCTGGGTCGCCGAGCATTCGCCATCGCGGGCGACATCACCGACGGAAAATTCGTCGAGGAATTGGCCGATCGAGCGGTCGCAGAACTCGGGGGACTCACCCTGTGGGTCAGCAACGCCGGCGGCGCCGACGACCGCACCCCCCGTCACCTGGCTGACATGCCCGACCGGCAGTGGGACTATCAGCTCGACGTCAACCTGCGCGCGGTCTTCACCGGGGCGCGCGCCGCCGCCCGAGTGATCGACGACGGCGGCTCGATCATCAACATCTCGTCGACGGCAGCGCTCAAGGCGTCGCCGAACAACGGGCCATACGCCGTTGCGAAGGCCGGAGTCGACAGCCTCACCAAGACCCTGTCGATCGAGCTCGCGCCGCGGGCGATCCGCGTGAACGGAGTCGCACCCGGCCCGGTGCCGACCGAAGTGTTCATGGAGTTCTTCGGTGCCACCGACGATGACCTGCCCGGTCTCGCCAAGAAGCTGGGCGTGCCGCTCGGGCGCCTCGGAACCGCAGAAGATGTCGGCAATGCAGTGGTGTTCCTGGCATCACCCGCATCGTCGTGGATCACCGGACACACGCTCGTCGTCAACGGTGGCAGCCGCTGATGAACGACGAAACCGCCGCACTGTTCGACCTCACCGGTCGCGCCGCCGTCGTCACGGGCGCAGCCACCGGAATCGGCGAAGGTATCGCCCGACGGCTCGCCGCAGCGGGTGCCTCGGTGACGGTGGCCGACATCGACGTCGCCGGCGCCGCGCGGGTGGCGACCGACATCGGGGGACACTCGATCGACCTCGACGTCACCGATCCGGTCGCCTGCGCAGCAGCGTTCACCTCGATCGGTGAGCGCCTCGACATCGTCGTCAACAACGCCGGGTCGTACCACGAAGCCGGGAGCATCCTCGACCAGAGCGTCGAGTCGTGGCAGCGAGCAATCGACATCAACCTCGCCAGCCTGTTCAACTGCTGCAAGCCCGCAGCTACGCGAATGGTGGAGCAGGGCGGCGGGGGAGCGATCGTGAACATCGCCTCGGTCGACGGCGTCCTGCCGTGTCTCGGCACGGGCTACGACTCGGCGAAGGCTGGTGCGATCCACTTCTCGAAGAGCTTGGCGCTCGATCTCGCCCCACATGCGATCCGCGTCAACGCAGTGAGCCCAGGCGTCGTACCGGTTCCCACGCTGGCGCGGATGCATGCCGGCGAGATCGACCACTTCTGGCCGAAGGACCCGTCGACGAGCGGGCTGATGGGCCCCATCACCACGAACCGCTCGGCCAATGTGCCGCTCGGTCGCAAGGGCACGCCCGACGACATCGCCAACGCCGTGCTCTTCCTGGTGAGCGATGCAGCGAGTTACGTGACCGGACAGAACCTGGTGGTCGACGGAGGATGGACGATCGTATGAGCGACCCCAACGAACTTCAGTTGCTGCTCGACGAGCGCGAGATCGTGGGGGTTGCTCTGCTCTATTGCCGCGCCCTCGACACCAAGAACTGGGCGCTGCTCGACGAGGTGTTCCTCCCCGACGCGACTGCCGATCTCGCGGGCCCGGCCGACCTGGTCGGCATCGAGGCCATCCGTGGCCGGATCCGAACGGCGCTGGGGAATCTCGACGACAGCCAGCATCTGGTGGGCAACCACGAGGTGGTCGTCGACGGCGACTCGGCAACGCATCGCTGTTATCTCCAGGCCCAGCACGTGCGGGCAGCGGCGGTCGGTGGCCCCAACTACATCGTCGCCGGCCGCTACGAGGATCGGTTCGTGCGCGCGCACGTGGGTTGGCGTATCGCCCACCGCACGCTCACCGTGATGTGGACCGACGGCAATTTGGCCGTCGCCCGCGGCGACTGAACGTGCCCGCCCCTCGTTCACGAGAACGGAATTGGGGTGCTGGGTGAGAGAATCTGAATGGGTGTTCGGTAACGTCCAGCGCCGGACAGCGACATGAGCAACTTCGACAATCCGACACCGACCATCGATCAACTCCTCGCGATCGAGGCGTGCCGCGAAGCGGCGCGTCGATACTCCTACGGGGTCGACCGCCTCGACGGTGACGTGATGAAGTCGGCGTACTGGCCCGACGGCACCGACGACCACGGCGTCTTCGTCGGCAACGCCTGGGAGTTCTGTGACCGGGTCGTGTCGAGCCACGCCCTGTGGGCGTGGACGATGCACACGATCTTCAACCACCGAGTCGAGATCGAACCCGACGGCGACCACGCCCGTGGCGAGGCCTACAACGTGAGCTACCTGTTCCACGCCGACGAGCGCCGCCTGTCGACATGGTACGGCCGCTACCTCGACACGTACGAGCGGCGCGACGGCCAGTGGCGCATCTCGCATCGGGTGTGCGTGCACCATGAGGACATCACCGAACTGGTTCCCGACGCGATGCCGATCGACGCTGCCAAGTTCCGCCAAGGCTCCTTCGATCGACCCGCCAACGGCCGACCGATCGGACCCTGATGCCTCGCTTCGCCAAGGAGAACGCCACACTCGACCCGAGCGCGTTCGCCCTCGTCGACGTCGGCCGTGGCGCAACACGCGAGCTGACCTGGGCCGAGGTCGACGACGCGCTCAACCGTTGTGCCAACCTGCTGCTCGACGCCGATCGATCGGGCGCCCTCGGGCCTGGACACCGCATCGCCGTGTTCGCCGAGAATGCTGCCGAGACGGCGTTGGCCCATCTCGGCGGTCTGCTCGCCGGAGCGTCGTCGGTGCCCGTGAACTTCCATCTCACGTCGGCGGAGGCGGCCTACATCCTCGAGGACTCGCAGAGTCGCGTGCTCTTCGTCGGCCCGGAGACCGCCGAACGTGGGCTCGAGGCGGCGCAGGCTTCGGGCGTCACCACGATCATCGGATGGGGATGCGCCGACATCGAGGGAGTCACCGACTGGCACGATTGGCTGAACCGTGGGGCCGTTGACGATCCGCCCGACGACGTGGTGCCGCGCCCCAACCTGTTGTACACCTCCGGCACGACCGGCCTGCCCAAGGGAACCGAGCTACCGCCGACGATGTTCGCCGGCGGTACCAACATGGTCGAACACCTCGAGCTTCTGGCCCAAGGCGGATTCTCCGGCTTCGGCACGCACCTCGTCGTCGGTCCGATGTACCACACGGGCCCGCTGTCGGGAATGCGTCTGCTGTGTGCGGGTGTGCCCTCGGTGATCCTCACCAAGTTCGACGCCGAGGTGGTGCTGCAGGCGATCGAGCGTTACCGCACCGAGACCAGTGTCATGGTCCCCACCCATTTCGTGCGTCTGCTCGCGCTGCCCGACGAGGTGAAGGCGCGCTACGACGTCTCGTCGATGAAGCTCGTCGCCCACACCGGCGCGAAGTGCCCGATCGACGTGAAGGCGGCGATGATCCAGTGGTTCGGCCCGGTCTTCCGAGATGCGTACGGCGCCACCGAGGTCGGCACGGTCTGCACGATCACCAGCGAGGAGTGGATGGGCCATCGCGGATCGGTCGGGCGGTCGGTACCGCCGTTCAGCGCGGTGATCCTCGACGAGGACATGCAGGAGGTGGCACCGGGCGCCGAAGGGCGCTTGTACTTCCGCGACGCCACGGGCAGGGGCATCGTGTATCCGAACGACGCCGAGAAGACTGCATCGTCGAACCCGCAACCGGGCCTGTTCACCCTCGGCGAGATCGGATACATCGACGCCGACGGATTCGTGTACATCACCGACCGTTTCAGCGACATGGTCGTGTCGGGCGGCGTCAACATCTATCCGGCCGAGGCCGAGCAGATCCTCATCGATCATCCCGATGTTGCCGACGTCGGCTGCATCGGCGTTGCCCACCCCGAGATGGGCGAGATGCTGATCGCCCTCGTGATGGCCGAGGACGAGCAGGCGCCGCCCGATCCGGCCGAGCTTGCCCTCTGGCTGCGCGAGCGCCTGAGTCACTACAAGTGCCCACGCGAATACCATGTCGTGACCGATCTGCTCCGAACCACGATGGGCAAGATCAACAAGCGAAGACTCCGCGACGCATGGCTCGACGGTGAACTCACCGAAGTCACCGTCTGACCGTTGACGACTCCCTCCACGAATTCACGAAAGGCCCTTCATGAAAGGCACCAATGACCGACATCCGTGAGCGAACCGTCGTCGATTCGGACATCTCGATCGACGACTTCGTCGCCGAGGCCCGCGACTGGTTCGAGGCCAATGCGGTGCGCCGACCGACGAGCGAAGCCGAACTCGGTTGGGGCGAGGGCGAGTTCGACGTGTCGGTGTTCAGCGACATGTCGTTCGAGGACGAGCGTGACCACATCGCGCGCATCGCGGCCTGGATCCAGCTCAAGGCCACCCGGGGTTACCACGCGGTCGATTGGCCCGTCGAGTACGGGGGGCTCGGGCTCAGCCGTGGTCACTCTCGTGCCCTCGCGCGCGTCGAGCGCGAGTACGAGTCGCCCGGCAGCCACGAGCTGATCGGTGTCACCGTCGGGTTGATCTCCTCGACTCTGCGCGTGATCGCCTCCGACGAACTCAAGAATCGGTTCGTCAAGGATCTGCTCAGCGCCGATGTCCTCGCCTGCCAGCTGTTCAGCGAGCCCGGAGCCGGCTCCGATCTCGCCGGTCTGTCATGTCGCGCTGTGCGCGACGGCGACGAATGGGTGGTCAACGGGCAGAAGGTCTGGAGTTCTGGGGCGCAGTTCAGCCAGTGGGGTGAGTTGATCGCACGTACCGATCCAGAGGTGATCAAGCACAAGGGACTGACAGCCTTCATGCTGCCGCTCGATGCGCCCGGAGTCGAGGTCCGCCCGATCAAGCAGATGAGCGGCGGTTCGTCGTTCTGTGAGGTGTTCTTCAACGACGTGCGCGTCTCGGACGATCTGCGCGTCGGCGAGGTCGGCGACGGATGGAAGGTTGCCACGACAACGCTCAGCTTCGAACGCGATCACTCGGAATCCGGAGGCGGCGGGGGCACATCGGGCGGCTCGTTCAAGCAGGTGCTCGCCACCGCGCGAATGATGGGCCTCACCGACGACGCAGTGATGCGCGACAAGCTCGCCAAGCTCTACATCCATGGACGCGTCGAGTCCTACACCAACCGCCGCGCGGCCGATCTTGCTCGTTCGGGCACGCCCGGCCCCGAGGGGTCGCTCGGCAAGCTGCTGTGGACCGAGGGAATGACGGCGGTCAGCGACGTGATCGGCGACATCCTCGGGGCGCGCCTGCTCGCCGACACCGGCGAGTGGGGAACCTACGGCTGGAACGAGCACCTTCTTGGCGCTCCCGGTTACCGGATCGCCGGCGGATCCGACGAGGTCCAGCGCAACATCCTCGGCGAACGAGTGCTGGGGCTGCCCCGCGAGCCCCGCGCCGATGATGGCCCGTGGAGCTCGATTCCGCGCTGAGCGCTGAGTTGCTGAACGGTCAGCGATCGGCAGCGGTGAGGCCGGGCCACACGAGCGAGGTGAGCTGAGCGGCGAGGTCGTCGAGGTCGGCGAACTCATCGCGCAACCACATCACGGCCACGACCTGGATGGCGCCGACGATCGCGTAGGCCCACGTTCGCGCTGGTGCCGGATCGAGCCCGGCGCGGATTCGCATCGCCGTGAACCGCTCGATCATCTGCGCCGCTGAGCGATCGACGAGGGATCGGAACGATTCGGTGCCTGGGCCGCCCGCCGTGACGAAAAGGAACAGGTTGCGGTCGTCGTCGATGGCCTGCAGGGAACCGCGCATCGCCGCCTCGAAGTTCGCACGTCCGCCTCGACTGCGCTCGACAGCACGGTCGACGGCATCGTTCATTGCGTCGACGACGACCTCGGCCAAGGCGGCAACGAGTGCGTCCTTGTCGCCGATGGTGCGATACAGGATCGGCTTGCTGACGTCGGCGGCCGCGGCGACGTCGTCCATCGTCACGTCGGGACCCTGGGCGCGGATCACCGTCATCGCCGCCTGGAGGAGCTGTTCGCGATCTGCCACGACCTGGCCACCGGTCGGGCGCCCGGGCCGACGGCGCTCGGTGCGCGGCGGTGACGGACGAGTGCTCATCGGAGTGAAGGTACCAAGTCGTCGCCGCTTGATCGCGCCCTCTCGAAGAATTCTGTACTCCGGGTAAATTCCACCGGTATCGAGCTGTTACGTTCGTCATCGATGACCATCGACGAGACGATTCGCACCTCGGTTCCCTGGCACCTTCGCGACAACTGGGCACCGGTGCTCGACGAGCGGACCGACTTCGACCTCCGCGTCGACGGCGTCATCCCGACCGAACTCACGGGCACCTATGTACGCACAGGACCGAACCCCGTGTCGGGCTCGTCCGACCACTGGTTCTTCGGCGACGGCATGTTGCACGGTGTGCGCCTGGCGGGTGGCAAGGCCGAGTGGTACCGCAACCGCTTCGTCCAGACCCCGAACGTCACCGACCCCGACGGCGGCGACGTGATGTCGAACATGAGCGACCTCACGCGCGGCACCGCCAACACCCACGTCATGGCGCACAACAACAAACTGCTGTGTCTGGAAGAAGGACACTGGCCCTGGACGGTCGACAAGGAACTGAACACCCTTGGCTACGAGAATTTCGGCGGCGCGCTCACCACGTCGATGACGGCGCACCCCAAGGTCTGCCCGGTCACCGGCGAACTGATCGCCTTCAGCTACATGAGCGCCGAGGGGCCCTACCTGCACTACATCCGCGTCAGCGCCGATGGGGTCGTGCAGCAACTCGAAGGCATCGAGATCCCGAACATGGTGATGATGCACGACTTCAACGTCACGCGCAATCACGTGGTGTTCATGGACCTGCCGGTCTGCTTCAGCCTCGACGCCCTCGAAACCGGCATGCCGTTCATGTTCAACCGCGACGCCGGCGCCCGCCTCGGCGTGATGCCACGCCACGGCACCAACGCCGATGTCCGCTGGTTCGAGATCGACCCCTGCTACGTGTTCCACCCCGTCAACGCCCACGAGGTCGGCAACACGATCGTGTTGCACGTGTCGCGTCAGCCCGAGGCGTTCGGGTCGAGCAACGACGACTACGCCGAGGTGGGCCGGCTCTGGCGGTGGACCATCGACCTCGATGCCGGCACGGTGACAGAGGAACAGATCGACGGTCGTCCCGGCGACTTCGGCCGCGTCGACGACCGATTGATCGGCCTCGACGCACAGTACGGCTATCTGATGGCCATGGCCGGTGAGGGCAACAGTGAGGAGCCGGTGTACGGATCGGCGCTGTGGAAGTACGACCTGCGAACCGGCGCCTGCGTCGAGCACCAACTCGGTGATGGCGTGCGCGGCGCCGAGCCCGTGTTTGCCGCGGCGTCCGCCGACTCCGGCGAAGACGAGGGTTGGGTCGTCAGCCTTGCTCACGATACGAACTCCGACGAGTCACGCCTTCTGATCATCGACGCTCAGAACTTCTCGGCTCCGCCGGTTGCGACCATCCATCTACCGCGACGCGTGCCCTATGGTGCGCACGGCAGCTGGGTGCCCGACCGCATCCTGAGCTGATCACGCAATCGAACAACCAAAAGCAATACCAGTCAGCAACAACCGGGGACAAACAAATGAGGGGGAACACCGTGAGAAAGAACAATCGTGCACGCGCCTTCGCGGGCCTGGCAGTGATGGCACTCGTTGCCGCGTCGTGTGGGAGCGACTCGGACTCGTCGTCTGATACCGAGGCTCCCGCAGGCACCGAGGCCCCGGCTGGCACCGAGGCCCCGGCTGGCACCGACGCTCCGGCCGACACCGAACCGGCGTCGACGGAACCGGAGACCACCGACGCAGCCGCTGGCGGGGAGGGTTTCAGTGCCCTGCCGGCACCGACCGGAGATCCGATCATCGTCGGAATGGTCAACACCGAGGGGTCCCCCGGACTGGATTTCCCCGAGATCTCGATTTCCACGCAGGCCGCAGCGGACTTCCTCAATGAACACGGCGGCCTGGGCGGCCGACCCATCACGATGGAGTTCTGCAAGGCCAACGGATCTCCCGAGACCTCTCAGGCCTGCGCCCAGGAGTTGGCCGGCAAGGGCGTCGAGCTCGTCCTGCTCGGTCTCGACCTCTTCCCCGGCTACGACACCTTCACGGCCTCGAGCATCCCGGTGACCGGTGTGCTGCCGATCCTACCGGGCGATTACACGGCGAACGCGCTCTACCTCGGCGGTGGGAACACCACCACCACTGCGGCGATGGCCGGATTCGCCCAAGAGAACTTCGGCGCCACGACTGCCGGAATCGTCAGCGCCGACAACGCCGGCGCCAACGGCACCGAGGCCGACCTCAAGAAGGCGCTCGACGCTGCCGGCATCACCTACACGTCGATCAAGGGCGGTGACAACGAAACCGACGCCGGGTACCAGGGTCTGATGAGCCAGGCCACTGCCGACGATCCCGACGTGCTGTTCTCGTTGTACGCCGATGCCGGTTGTATCGGCACGATTCGGGGCCGGGTCGCACTCGGCATCGAAACTCCCGTGATCACGACCGCCATCTGCGCCAGCTCCGAAGTGCTCGACGAGGTCGGTGACGACGCCGTTGGCTGGTACTTCGTCGGGTCTTCGACCGAGGAGACCGATACACCGGAGGCCGATGACCTGCAGGTGGTCCTGGAGTCGCTCGGATTCACGGTGTCGAACGAGTTGGGGCTCGGAGGACTCGGTGTGACCGGGTTGTTCACGCTCGCAACCATTGCCAACACGATGGCCGCGGCAGGTGACGACATCACGGGCGCATCCATTTACGAAACCCTCGGTACGTCTGATGGCGTGGTCAACTGGCCCCAGGGTGATCCGTTGGCCTGTGGCTCGGTGGCGACCATCCCGACTATCTGCAACTTCACCTTCCCGATCGCTGGGTACGTGGCCGGGACAGGAGTCGAGACCGTTCCAGGCTTCGAGGCATTCGACACCACCCCATTCCTGCCGTGACGCCGGTCGCACGGCGCCTCGATGACTGACTACCTGTTCTTCATCCTCCTCGGATCCGGGGCCGGCGCGATCATCGCTGCTTTCGGCCTGGGTCTGGTGGTGACCTATCAGGGGTCCGGTCTCGTGAACTTCGGCTACGGGGCGATGGCCACGTGGGCGGGCTATGTCTACGCGGACCTGCGCCGAGGGGCCTACCCGTTCCCGATCCCGGGTCTCCCGGATCGTTATCACTTCGGAGAAGATGTCGGGATCTGGTGGGCCTTCGGGCTCGCGTTGCTCACGGCCGGCGTGATGGGTCTGCTGGTGTACCAACTCGTGTTCCGGCCGTTGTACCGCGCGCCGGCGCTGGCCAAGGTCGTGGCCAGTATCGGGCTGGTGATCGTCTTCACGGCGCTGATCGAGCGACGGTTCCAAGACAACTCCGGCCTGCGAGTGGAGGCGATCCTGCCGCGCGAGCCCGTCACGATCATCAACGACGTGACGGTGCCGCGCGACGGGCTCTGGCTGGCGTTCGTCGTGGTGCTGATTGCCGCAGCGGTCTGGGCTTCGTCGCGCTACACGCGGCTCGGCCTCGCCACCAAGGCAGCGGCGGGCAACGAGAAAGGTGCGATCCTGCTCGGCTACTCGCCCCAACGGCTCGCGCAATTGAGCTTCGTGCTGGCGTCGCTCATCGGCGCGCTCGTGGTGATCCTGGCGTCACCGATGATCCAGTTGTCGTCGGGAGTGTTCACGTTCGGATTTCTCATCCCGGCGCTCGGCGCCGCATTGATCGGTGCGTTCAGGAAGGTGTGGCCAACGGTCATCACCGGCCTGCTGATCGGCCTGGTGCAATCGAGCTTCACGAAGATGCAGACCGACTTCAGTTGGTTCCCGCAGTACGGAGCGCGTGAAGGGTTGCCGTTCCTCGTGATCATCGTGGCGATGGTGTTCCTCGGCGAGCGACTGCCCGACCGCGGCGTGGTCGAGAATTTCAAGATGTCCGTGATCCCGCCGGCGAGGGTCACGCCGCTCAGCCTCATGGTGCCGGTGGTGGCAGCGGTGGTCGGACTCATCGTGCTCGATCCGCTCTGGCGCGGCGCGATCATGACCACGACGATTGCCACCGTGCTTGCACTGTCGCTCGTGTTGCTCTCGGGCTTCGGTGGTCAGCCATCACTGGCCCAGATGGCGTTCGCCGGTGTGGCCGGCTTCTCGCTCTCGAAGCTGGCGATCCAGTGGGACATCCCGTTCCCGATCGCACCGATTCTGGCGTCGCTGATCGCCATGGTGTTCGGGGTACTGGTCGGCATTCCGGCGCTGCGCGTGCGCGGGACGAACCTCGCGATCATCACTCTCGCGGGCGGCGTGGCGATCAACGAGTTCGTGTTCAAGAACCCCAAGTACGTCGGCGATGCGTCCACCGGCGGAGCAAAGGTCCCGAACCCGAAGCTGGGTAGCTGGGACCTCGGCCTGATCCTTGGCGACCAAGCGTCGCGGCCCGTCTTCGGCATTCTCCTTGTCGTGGTCGCCGTCATGCTCGGTCTGGCCGTCGCCAACATCCGCAAGAGTGCGTCGGGACGACGGATGTTGGCGACACGATCGAACGAACGCGCAGCCAACGCCAGCGGGGTCAACATCGCCAGGGTGAAGATCGAGGTGTTCGCAGCGTCGGCATTCATCGCAGGCGTCGGCGGCTGCATGATCGCCTACCGCTTCGGGAGCGTCTCGGACGCGTCGTTCGGCTCGGTGGCATCGCTGACGGCGTTGGCAGTGGCGTATCTCGGCGGGATCACATGTGTGAGTGGCGCGGTGACCTCGGGGATCACGGCGAGCGCCGGCGTCTCGTTCTATCTCCTCAGTCGTGTCACGGGCGTGTTCGGTCAATGGGAGGTGTTCATCGGTGGGATCTTCCTGATCCTCACCGCCATCCTCAATCCCGATGGGATCGCCGGTGGCATCCGCGCCCAGGTCTCCGGCCGCCGCGACGCTGCTACGGCTGCTCGACGTACGGACCCAGTACCTGTCGCATCCGGAGTTCCGGCGTGATGCGCTCGACGCCGATCGTGCGGTCGATCTCTTCGTGGAGATGCCAGATCCGCCGTTCCTGGTAGTTGATCGGCATCCCTCGCATCGCCGGTGACTCCATCGACGACTGGATGGGTGCCATGTTCCGTTCGTCCTCGGCCATGATCTGGTTGTACTGACGGCGGCGCTGCTGCCAGTGCTCGGGAAGGTCGTCGGGCGAGAAGCGATCGGTGCCCTCGATCGGTGGTGCGTAGTAGACCCAGTCGAGGCGGGTCGTGTGCTCGTCGATCGGCCAGAACAGGTTGATCGGAAAGCCGATCGTGCCCAACGGGATGATCGCGTTCGGGAAGATGCTCACCGCCGTGCTGGTGCAATCGACCATGCCGGGCAGGCCGTCGATCGTACGGAACACGCCGGCATCGAGAGTCTGCCAATCGTCCCAGGCCTGCAGGCCGAGGCGATCGACGTGCTGTTGGGAGTACGGGGTGATCATCCGGCTGTGGCCGTTGGGGTACAGACCCATCGCGGCACCCCGGTTGTCGAGCACGCTCACGCCGTCGTGAGTGTGGATGTGGCGGAAGTGGTACACCTCGAGAAACGCCTCTGCGGTCACCTTCCAGTTGCACGGCACGATGCGCGATTCGCGGTAGACCTCGCGCAACGTCTCGCCGTGGAACGGATCGAGCATCTCGGCCACGGGGCCGAGCCAGTCGGCGAGCGGTTGCGCCTCGACGTCACGATTCACGAACACGAACCCGCCGTAGGTGTCGCAGCTCGCCTGGGGAAGGCACCGACGTTCCCAGTCGAGGTCGACGAAGTCGCGTTCGTCGGGCACTGCGACGAGCGAGCCGCCGTCGATCTCGTACGTCCACGAGTGGTACTGACACCGCAGACGACGCGCCGACCCGCGTTCGTCGCGCACCACGGGGGCGCCGCGGTGTTGGCACGTGTTGTAGAAGCATCGGATCACCATGTCGGTGCCGCGCACGATCAGCAGTGGCACCCCGAGGTCGTCGAACGTGAAGTAGTCGCCGGGGCCGGCAACGTCTTCGGCGCGGCCGGCGATCACCCAGGT
>JBGTEH010000355.1:0-8218 GCA_041747915.1 Ilumatobacteraceae bacterium | reverse complement strand
CGTACAACGCGAGCGCGACGAATTTGCGGTCGTTGTCGAAGATCACGGCGAGGTCACCGGCCGTTGCCTCGTGGCTGATCGAGGTCACCGACTCTTCGAAGACCCACGGGTGGCGCGCCCTGATGTGGCGCAGCGCGTCAGCGGTGACACGGACAGCGAGCCGTTTGTCGTTCGATCGGGGTACCCGCTGGAGGCGCCGATGGATCTCGGGGCGGCTCATGGGCGCTGGAACGTGGCCACGATGCCCACGTTCGGCGCCACGTTGCCGGCGTGGATGTCGGCCCAGGCGGACATCGCGCCGTTCGGCCCGTCGGGGGCGCCGTCGCGGTGTTCGATGCCGAGCCACGACCGACTGGCGTCGACGAACTCCACGATCGCCGCCGACGTGCGTTCTCGGTACACCGCCGCCCCCCACGCAGCGACGCGTCGCTCGACATCCATCGGTGCAAAGAAGAACTGCGGGGCCGGGCCCGCGAGCGCACCTGGCGCGGCGGGTGCCACTGCGTCGTGGTGACTGCGCCCGACCATCATCGAATACGCGAGGTGATCGCCGAGATGCGCGTGCACCGCGGCGATCACCGTCGGGTTGCCCGCCATGTCGATGACAACGCTGTCGACCGCCGCCAACGACTCGATGTCGTCGTAGGTCAGCACCGAGTCGTAGAAGCCGAGCGAGCGGACGAACTCGAGGTTCGACTCCGAGGTGAGTCCGACGACCTGCAGGCCGTCGCGTTTCGCGGCTCGCTGGGCGAAGCCGATCGCGGTCTTCGACGACGCCGACAGCACCACCACCTGCTGGGAACCGAAGTACGAGTCGCCCTCGGCGCCGCCACGGTCGGCAAAGAACTCGTCGGCGAGGAACCCGGTGAGGAACAGCACCCGTAGCACGGCGTGACGGTCCTCGCCGTCGGGTGAGGCGTCGTACCACGGATCGACGGCGGTCGACACGTAGGCGCGATAAATCGGCGCATGCGCCTGACGGTGGTCACCGTCGTCGCGGAAGCCATCAGGTGTTGCCGTCGCCGTGAACATGACCGAACCCGCCATCGGGAACCAGCCGTAGTAGCGACCGCCGACCGGCAAGTCGGCCGCGTTCGACTCGACGATCTCCGCCCATCCCATCGCCGGCACTCTCCCCCAGGTCTGCGCGTCGTCGGCAGCCGGGAAGAAGTCCCAGTAACCGAGCAGGTCACCGGCACCCGCATAGCTGACGTTGTTGGCGGTCACCGCGAAGCTGTCGATACGCAGGCGTATCTCACCGTCGGCCAGCTCGTTGTGCGCGATCGGTTGCAGCCGGGTCTCGCCGAACGACGACCGCCGCACTTCCAGAACCTGCTCACCCACGCCGTCATTCGCCATCCCCCCAGCATGCCAGGATCAAACGATGACCGACGCGCCCGCTGACCTCACCCCGAGCCCCTTCGCTGTCGTGATCTCTGGGATGCCCGGATCCGGCAAGACGACACTCGGTTGGGAACTTTTCGCGGCGCCTTCACGTCCCGCTGGTGTGCCGCGACGACATCAAGACCGGGTTGCACGTGTCATATCGCAGCAATTACCCCGATGAGGTGTGGCGCTTTGCCGAGCGTGCCTTCGACGTGTTCTTCGGGGTGTGCGACATGTACCTGGATGCTGGCGTCAGCGTCGTGCTGGAGGCTGCGTTCCACACTCATCGGAGCACGCCGTCGCTGACTTCGCTCGCACGGCGTGCGAGCGTCGTGCACCTCGTCGTTTCAACGCCGACAGATGTGTCGCTTCGCCGATACCGGGCGCGCGCAGAACGCGGAGACCGGCATCCAGCGCACAACGACCTGACTTTCGCCGCTCAGATGGAGGCAGGCACGAAGGACATCGGTGTGTACCAAGTCGCCCTCGACTCGCCTTCTCTGTTCGTCGACGCCACCGATGGCTACGACCCGACGCTCGACCAAGTCGTTGCCTTCGTTCACGACAATCGGTAACGTACGAACTGTTGTATGGTTTTTGGTTGTTTATCGTACGTATGTGCGCTATTCTTATGACATGTTCTCCACCGTTGTCGAAGAGCTCCAAGGGCTCGACGACGGTGCGTTCACGGACGAGTTCCGACGACTCGAACTCGAGCGACGACAGCTGGAGGTACGACTCGCAGCGATGGTGGCCGAGGGGCGCCGTCGTTCGATTCATGTGATCGATCACCATCACTCGATGAACGGCTGGCTGAAGGCCAACGCCAACTACTCCGCCCATCAGTGCAGTCGGCTGCGCAGACTCGCCAAGCTGGTCGACGACATCCCGGTCGTCGGCGAGGCCTTGGGGGTCGGCCACATCGGAACGGCTCAAGCCGACGAACTGGCACGAGTTCGCGCCAACCCGCGATGCGGCGCTCAACTCGTCGACTCGATCGACGTGCTCCTCGAGCAGGCCGAGCAACTGTCGTTCGACGACGCACGTACCTGCCTTCGACGGTGGGAAGTCCTGGCCGACCTCGACGGAGCCCATGCCGAGCGGGCCGCCAACATCGCCAACCGGACCGCCACAGTCACCGACATCGACGGGTCGCTGCACGTGCGAGCGTCCGGCGGAGACGCCCTCAGCACCGCGGAGATGGTCGCCATCTTCAATGCGTCACTCGAGCAAGAGTTCCAAGCCGACGTCGCTGAACGCACGCGACTCCACGGACCCGACGCTCCCGCCTCGCTGCTCGCGCGCACCGACAGCCAGCGCCGGTACGACGCTCTGCGATCGATCTTCGTGCGCTCGGTCACCGCACCAGTGGGCGTGCCCGGGCCGTTGGTCAACATCCTCGTCGACCAGCGAACCTTTGAGGCCGGACTCTCGGGTCACGGTCTGGTGCCGTTCCCGCATGATCTCGCCGATGTCGACCTCGCACAGCGACGTTGCGAGACCGACACCGGCCTGGCGATGGTGCCGCACGATGTGGTGCTCGCCGCACTGGCGGGCCACGTGCGCCGCGTGGTCATGAACTCCGCCGGGGTCGTGATCGAGATGGGCCGCAAACAACGTCTCTTCACCGGCGCCGCCCGCGAGGCCGCAAAGTTGATGGCCACTCACTGCGACCACCCCGGCTGCAGCGTCGCCGGTACATTCGCCCAGGTCGATCATGTGGTCGAGTGGTCGCACGACGGCCCCACGAATCCCGAGAACTCCTCGATCGCCTGCCAGCGACACAACCCGACCAAACACGCTCACTACCGGGTCAAACGCAGTCCGGGCGGCTACGTCATCTACCACCGCCGGGACGGCACACCCATGCTCGCCGTCGGACGACGACACCCCGACGAACTCCCCGAGACCGACGACGAAGCGACTACCCGCCTGGCACGACAACGAGCCGCCGCACTCCGCGCCGACTGATCAGCTGAGCGGTGACGGCCGTCGGGCCGGTTCGGCGTCAGGCACTCGCGTCGAGTTCGGCGATGTGGCGCTTGGACGCGGTCAGACGGTAGGAGGCGTCGAGGAGTTCGGCGACCTCGGTCCAATCGGTTCCAGCATCGAGGTCGACGCCGATCCAACCCGACGGGCCGAGGTAGGCGGGTACGTAGACCCGTTCGTCCTCGAGGAGCGCCCGGCGGTCGCCCGGATCGGCCAGCACCACCAGCGACTGCGGATGCTGCACCCATTCCCCGTCGGCCTTCAGCGATCCGCCGTAGTAGGCGAACACCTTCACCGTGTAGAACGCCGGTCGGCCGTGCGAGATCTTTTCGGCGCCGTGAGGGAACGCCAACGCCCGGTTACGAACGGCGGCCAGAATCGGGTCGTCGTCGTCGAACATCGGGGGATGCGCCATCAGCCGTCCACGAATTCCAGGAACTCGATGATCGCACGCCACGACGACCGATCCTGCACGAGGAACGTGTGCCCGCCGTCGAACACTCGCAGCGTGGCGTCGGGCATGCGATCGACGATGAGTTCGGAGTTCGCCAACGGGGCGATGTCGTCGTAGCGCCCTGCGCACACGAGTGTCGGTTGTGTGATCGACGCGAGATCGGCGACCACGTCGTGACCGGCGCGGGCAGCCAGCTGGCGAGCGAGCCCGACGGACTGTTCGGGATCGGGTGGCAGCTTCGATTGCGCCACCATTGCGTCGAAGAAGGCGCCGAGGCCGGGGATCGGCTCGTCGGCGTCGGGGTCGAAACGCCGATCGGTCAGCCGACAGCGCATGGCGAACGCGTCGTCGGGATCGAGCCCCGCCAGTTCGTGGAGCGGGTACGAGGGCGTAACGCCGCCGGGCGACGTGCAGCACAACACCATCCGGTTCACCAGATGGGGGTGACGCACAGCGAGTTCGAGGGCCACCATGCCCCCGAAGCTGGTGCCCATCACGTGGCACGTGGTCCAGCCCATCGCCTGCACCAGCCCGGCGGCGTCGTCGGCGTAGTCGGCCATCGTGTAGTCGGTGTCGGGCTTCGACGTGCGGCCGAGCCCGCGTTGGTCGTACGAGAGCGTCTCGAACACCTTGTTGACCGGCAGCACCGAGGCGGGTGATCGTCGCAGATCGTTTCCGCTTCCGCTGATTGCCAGCAGCGGCGGGCCCTGGCCGTGGACCTCGTGGTAGATCTCGATTCCGTTCACCCTCACGGTGGCGGCGACGGTGGCCTCTGCAGACGACATCTCCCTTTCTTACTCCGACGGTGACGGCGATCTACGCTCCCACCATGCCGCTGCACCATGTCGCCTACTCCACTCGTGACGTCGACGCGACGACGCACTTCTACGAGGACCTCATGGGTTTCCCACTCGTACACACCGAGATCTCCGCACTGGGCGAGAGTTGGATCCGCCACGTGTTCTACGACATCGGCCCGAACGACCGCGGCGAGTCCGAGGCGATCGCGTTCTTCGAACTCCACGAGGTCGGTGAGCAGCCTGGTTGGACCACCGACGTGTCGACGGGCGTCGGTTTGCCGGCATGGGTGAACCACTGCGCCTTCCGTGCCACCGCCCAACAGCAGGAGGTGGTGCGCGCCCGAATGGCAGCCGAAGGCATCGAACCGATGATGGAGCAGGACCACGGGTGGTGCCACTCGCTGTACTTCCTCGACCCCAACGGCATCATGGTGGAGCTGTGCCGCGACACGCCCGGCTTCGAGCCCGACCAGGCCGAGGCGCACCGACTGCTCGGCGTCGATCCGCTCGCGCATGCGGCATCAACCGCAGGGGACGGCGCCTGACGTGCCACGCCTCGGCCAGGTCTCACGAGACGACGCCCACCCGTTTGCGAAGGTGCTGTACTCGATGCTCTTCGGCGATCGGGACCCCGTCACCGAACCCGGTACCGCGTCGGGTACCCCCGGCAACTGGTGGACCGTGTTCGCTCTCGTGCCCGACGCGTTCGATCACACCACCGCCGGCTTCCAGTTCTACCGGAGCCCCGAACGTCAGTTGGATCCGACACTGCGCGAACTCGGCCAGACCCGGGCGGGCTTCACCGTTGGCAGCCAGTTCGTGTTCAGCCAGCACTGCAAGGCAATGCGCGACGCCGGATTCAGCGACGAACAGGTGTCGGCGATCCCGGCGTGGTCGGTGGCGGACTGTTGGGGCCCGGCCGAGCGCGCCGTGCTCGCCTACACCGACTGCCTCACACTGCAGCACGGCCGAGTTCCCGAAGCCCTCTTCGACGAACTCCAACGACACCTCTCCGACGTCGAGATCCTCGAGTTCACCTACATCACGTGCACGTATGCGATGCACGCAACGATGTCGAAGGCCCTGCGACTCGAGTACGACGATGTCGACGAGCCCGTCGTGGAGGTGGCCGACCCGTCCGGACGCATGGCCGGTCTCGACGTGATGGCGGTCGTCGACGAGTCGGCGACACCATGACGGTCGACGAGTCGGCGACGCTGTGACTGCCGATGACAGTTCAACCAACGGTGTTCACGGCGCTCGGCGACCTCGTCGAGGACATCGTGGTGCACCTGCAAAGCGCCGTGAACCCTGCGACGGACACGCCCTCGACCATCGTGCGTCGACGAGGCGGCAGCGCAGCCAATGTTGCGGTCTACGCCGCGGGGCTCGGACACCGCGCCCGATTTCTCGGACAGGTGGGCGACGATGCAACCGGCGACGCGCTGCTGTCGGAAATGATCGCCACGGGCGTCGATGTCGGCTCGGTGCGCCGATCCGGAACGACGGGCACGATCGTGGCGCTCGTCGATCGCGACGGCGAACGTTCGATGCTCACCGATCGCCGTTCGTGCATCGACCTCGCCGACCCGCAACCATCGTGGCTCGACGGTGCTCGAACCCTCCATGTCCCTCTCTACTCGCTCGCCGTCGGCGCCGTCGCCACCACAGCGACCACCGTCATCGGCTGGGCGCACGAGCGCAGCATCGACGTGTCGATCGACCTGTCGTCGAGCGCTGTGATCGGCGAACTCGGCGTCGAGCGCGTACGACATCTGCTCGACGAACTTCGTCCGGCGGTCGTGTTGGCCAACATCGACGAAGCGCACCTGCTGGGCATCGACCGACCGATCGGCAACGCGATCACCGTCGTCAAGCGCGGGGCCGAGCCCGCGACGATCCACGTGCCGGGCGACGAACCCGTCGACGTGGCCGCCGCCACCCTCGACGACGTCGACGACACCACGGGTGCCGGTGACGGATTTGCGGCCGGGTTCCTCACGGCGCCATGGCGCCACGACCCGGTCGCAGCCTGCGTCGAGGGTCACCGGTGTGCCGCCGCGCTGCTGCGCCGTCGACCTGGACCGTGACGTCGCAGCACCGCTGGGTACGATCGGGCGAGATGACGAACACCCACGTCGACGTGATCGTGGTCGGTGCCGGGATCTCCGGGATCGGCCAGGCGTACCACCTGCAGGCCGAGTCACCCGAGCGGACGTACCTGATCCTCGAAGGACGCAGCGACATCGGTGGCACATGGGATCTGTTCCGTTATCCCGGCATCCGCTCGGACAGCGACATGCACACCCTCGGTTTCGAGTTCAAGCCATGGAACTCCGAGAAGGCGATCGCCGATGGCCCGTCGATCATGGCGTACCTGCGAGAGACGATCGCCGAGAACGGTATCGACCGACACATCCGCTTCGGCCACCTCGTGCGCCACGCCGAATGGTCGAGCGAGACCGCAACGTGGACCGTCGACGTCGAACTCACCACCACTGGTGAACGCGTCGGCTACACCTGCAACTTCCTGGCGATGTGTTCGGGCTACTACTCGTACCGGGCGGGCCACACCCCCGACTTCGCCGGCCGAGAGCGCTTCACCGGTCAGATCGTGCATCCGCAGAAGTGGCCCGCAGATCTCGACTACGCCGACAAGCGGGTCGTGGTCATCGGATCGGGCGCCACGGCGATGACGCTGGTGCCCGCGATGACGGGCGTCGCGGCCCATGTCACGATGCTGCAGCGCTCGCCGACCTACGTAGCGGCCGGCCCCGACATCGACAAGATTGCCAACGGATTGCGCAAGGTGCTGCCACATTCGCTCGCCTACGACCTCACCCGCCGGAAGAACACGTCATTGCAACAGTTCATGTACAAGCGGATGCGATCGAATCCCGAGCGGGCCAAGCGCGTCCTCGTCGGGCGGGTCCGCAAGGCGCTGGGGCCCGACTACGACGTCGACACCCACTTCACGCCCAGCTACGCACCGTGGGACCAGCGACTCTGCCTCGTTCCCAACGGTGACCTGTTCGACGCGATCAGCGCCGGCGCGGCATCGGTGGTGACCGACCGGATCGTGGCGTTCGACGAAACCGGCATCCAACTCGAGTCCGGCGCCCACCTCGACGCCGACATCATCATCACGGCAACGGGCCTCGAGATGGTGTCGCTCGGCGAGGCCGACTTCACCGTCGACGGCGAGCGGGTGGACTTCGCCGAGACCTGGTCGTACAAGGGATTCGCATACTCGGGCGTGCCGAACCTCGCGTCCACGTTCGGTTACGTCAACGCCTCGTGGACGCTGCGCGCCGATCTGATCGCCACCTACACCTGCCGCCTCCTGAACCACATGGCCGAAACCGGCACCACGATCTGCACCCCGCGGTTGCGGCCGTCCGACTCCTCGATGGTGGCCCGCCCGATGCTCGACCAGCTGACATCGGGCTACGTGCAGCGCGCCGCCGAGCGATTCCCGAAACAGGGCGACCGCGAGCCGTGGATCAACCCGCAGGACTATCGCAAGGACCGCCGGATGTTCCGCAAGGATCCGGTCGACGACGGCGTGATGCTGTTCAGCACGGCACGC
>JBGTEH010000354.1:0-3995 GCA_041747915.1 Ilumatobacteraceae bacterium | reverse complement strand
ACGGGCGACCACATGGTGATGAGCAAGGCCACGAGCCCACACGCATTCAGCGTCGTCGAGGTCGACTTCGCCAACGTCGACGTGGTTCGCGGCAAGGTCAAGTCCGAGTGGAAGTCGGCACACGGATTCGGGCTCACCTACCTGCCGTTCATCGCTCGCGCGGTCATCGACGGCCTCGGTGAGTTTCCCCACCTCAATGCGAGCGTGAACGGAACCGACCTCGTCGTGCACGACTACATCGACCTCGGCATCGCTGTCGACCTCGAGTACCAAGGCCTGTTGGCGCCGGTCATCCGCGACGCCGAGACCAAGCGCCTCGCAGCGATCGCCGGTGAGATCTCCGATCTCGCCGAGCGCGCTCGCACACGCAAGCTGAGCCCCGACGAGATCTCCGGCGGAACGTTCACGCTGACCAACAACGGTTCGGCCGGCTCGGTGCTCACGATGCCGATCATCAACCAGCCGCAGGTGGCGATCATCTCCACCGACGCCATCGTTCGCAAGCCGGTGGTGGCGATCGGTGCCGATGGCGGCGAAGCGATCGCCATCCATCCCGTCGGCAACCTCGCGATGAGCTGGGACCATCGAGCGTTCGACGGTGCGTACGCCGCCGGATTCCTGAAGCGCGTCAAGGAGATCCTCGAGACCAAGGATTGGTCGACCGAACTCTGAGGAGTTCGCGCAACGCCGTGGCCGATCCGCACTCGTCCGATCTGTTGCGTGTCCGCTGGTTGGGTCGAGTGCCGTACCGCGAGGCGCTCGCCGTGCAAACGGCGCTGTTCGACAACGGCACCGGCCAACACTTGCTGCTGCTCGAACATCCGCATGTGTTCACCCACGGCCCGCGATCGGACCTGTCGACCAACCTGCGTTGCGAACCTGCTGCAGTCGGCGCCGAACTCGTGGCGGTCCGGCGTGGTGGCGACATCACCTATCACGGCCCTGGGCAGCTGGTCGGCTACCCGCTCGTCAACGTCGACAATCGCGTCGGTGCGTCCGCACATGTGTGCGACGTCGAGGGCTTGATCATCGACACGCTGGCAGAACTGGGCCTCGCGAACGCGGGTCGCCTCGACGGATTCGCGGGTGTGTGGCTCGACGCCGACGGCTCGGAGCCGCGCAAGATCTGCGCCATCGGTGTGCGCCTCGCCCGCGGGCGCACGATGCACGGGTTCGCGCTCAACGTGACGACCGACATGACCTACATGCGCGAGCACATCGTGGCCTGCGGGATCGCCGACAAGGCGGTTACGTCCCTCGCGGAGGAGGGAATCGATGTCTCGATGCACGATGTCGTCGACATCGTTGCACGGCTGGCGGCTGAGCGTTGGGGGCCGATCGAACGCCAGGACGTGGCGTGGAAGCACGCGCAGGACGGTCGGGATCTGTCCGCGTTCTCACGAGGCGAAGGGCCCGGCGCCCAGGTGAAGCTCGTGTCCGAGCGAGCCACTGCGCGCCTCGAAGCAGCGGGGGTCACGTCGGGCCTCTCGATTGAGACTCGCAAGCCCGAGTGGCTGCGACCCAAGGTGCAACTCGGCGACGGGGTGACATCGCTGCGCAAGACCGTGCGTGAACTCGGGCTCGTCACCGTGTGCGAGGACGCCGGCTGCCCCAACCTCAGCGACTGTTGGGCCGACGGCACCGCCACGTTCATGGTGCTCGGCGATCGGTGCACCCGGGCGTGTGGTTTCTGCCTGGTCGACACGAGCAAGCCGCTCGATCCCGCTGCCGACGAGCCGGCTCGAGTGGCCGAAGCGATCGATCGGATGCAGCTCGACCACGCGGTGCTCACCATGGTTGCCCGCGACGACCTCGCCGACGGCGGGATGGCTCACATGGTCGCGTGCGTGGACGCGATCCGCCACCGCCGTCCTGGCACACGTGTCGAGACCCTGATCTCCGATGCCAAGGGCGACGATGCGTCTCTCGAGTTGCTGTTCGCCGTCAGACCCGACGTCCTGAACCACAACGTCGAGACCGTGGCCCGACTACAGCGGGCTGTTCGACCGTCGGCCGGGTACGCGCGATCACTCTCGGTGCTCGCTCGGGCCAAGGCTGCCGGGCTGGTCACCAAGACCGGCTTCATGGTCGGCCTCGGTGAGACCGACGCCGAGATCGAAGGGTGTCTCGGCGATCTGGCCGACCTCGGCGTCGACATCGTCACGATCGGCCAGTACCTGCGGCCGACGTCGCATCATCTGCCGATCGTCCGATATGCGGAGCCAGCAGAGTTCGTCCGCTGGAAGGTGGTCGGCGAAGCGCTCGGGATCGGCCACGTCGAGGCGAGCCCGCTGACCCGATCGAGCTATCACGCGAGGTCGGCGGCCGATGCCGTGTCGCAGCCGATCACGGTCGGTTCGACTTCGTTCACGTGACGCGCTGGTCAGCCGAGCAGGTCGAGGCGATCGCGCCGACGCCGGCCACGATGACCGCCGCTCGACCGCTCGTATCGCTCGCTCAGTGGGGCTCGACCGGTTCCGACGAGCGGTTGGTTTGGGGAGTGTGTCGGGGAAGTGGTGCGGAGCCCTACGACACCATCGTCGACCACGTTGCGGTGGGGCACTCGTGCACGTGTCCGAGCCGCCGTCGACCGTGCAAGCACGTGTTGGCGCTCCTGTTGCTGTGGTCGCGCGGCCAGGTCGTCGACGCCATCGCGCCGCCCGCGGTCGAAGCGTGGCTGACGCGACACGTGGCGACGCTCTCGCATCGTGCCGAGGAACCATCGGGTCACGACACCGCCTCGGTCGAGTACGAGGTCAGCGGGCAACCGGGCGCCGATCCGAACAGCCCAGCGCATCAGACAGGTACCGATGGCCCAGATGCCTCGTCGGACGTAACTCCGGACCCGACGAGCGAACCGCCGCCGCCGGATCGCGGCCGCGACGAGCGCGTCGAGCGGATGCACGCGGGGCTCACGGAACTCGATCGGTGGCTCGACGACCGGATGCGCACCGGCCTCGCCGATCCGGCGCTGGCTCGCTACGCAACGTGGGACCAGCTTGCGTCACGTCTGGTCGACGCGCAGGCCGGCAGCCTCGCCAATCGCATCCGCCGCCTGGCCGGTCTGGTCGGCGCGTCACCCGACTGGCACAGCGACGTCCTCGCCGAACTCGGATTGTTGCACCTGCTCTCGCAGGCCGCCCGTCGGTTGGGGTCGCTGCCGGGTCCGCTCGCCGACACCGTCGCCACCACCGTTGGTTGGCAGGTCCGCCAGAGCGAGATCCTCGACGGCGTGCCCGACACCGATGAGTGGGTCGTCGCCGGCCGCAGCGACAACCGCGAGGATCGGATCGAGGTGCGGCGGCACTGGTTGCGCGGCACGAACTCGGGGCGTTGGGCGCTCGTACTGTCGTTCGCCGCATATCGCCAGAGTCTCGACAGCTCGTTGATCGTCGGCACGTCGGTTCACGCCGACCTGCATCGCTACCCGGGCCCCGCGCTACGGGCCATCGTCGGACGCCACTACGATGACGCGGTCGTTGTGGCACGGCCGGTCGCTCTTGATGTCGCCGGCGCGTGTGACGAGATCGGTTCGCAGCTCGTCGGCGAGCCGTGGCTCGATCGTGTGCCGACCACGGTGCGTGCGGCTGTGGCGCAGGCCGGTGCGAGCTGGGTGCTCACCGACGACACGGGAAGCTTCCCGCTGCTCGGGGGGGCGCCGATGGCGATGCTGCTGGCGGTGTCGAGTGGGGAGACCGTCGACATCACGGTCGAGTGGACGCCCCACGGGGTCGTGCCGCTGTCGGTCCATCTCGAGGGCCGCTCGATCGACATCGGTCCCCGCGCCGACGAGTCGTTCGTGGGTACCGCGTGACGGGCGATCGCAATGCGACGATGCGCGAGCACTGGCGCGAGTTGGTGACCACCGCGATGCTCGGCACCGACCGTCGCGATCCGCCGCCGGCCGACGGGCTCGTTGCCGATCTCGTCGACGACGCACTGCGTGGCTCGCCGTCCGAACGCATGCTCGCCCAGGTCGCGGCGTGCGCGGCAGT
>JBGTEH010000353.1:0-4339 GCA_041747915.1 Ilumatobacteraceae bacterium | reverse complement strand
CTCGAACTCGGCTCGGCCCACGAGGCCGCCCATGCGGCCCGACTCGCGCGCTTGGGGGTTGCCGGCGACGCCGAACTGGCCGCGGCCATTCGGCGCCGGGACTTCGACGATCGTGGCGACGAGTTGAGGGTGCTGCTCGGCGAGGCGGTGCGCGACAAGCTGCTTGTGGCGAATCCGCGCTATCTCACCGACGGCGAGTGAGCGCCACCGGCTGTCCAGCGGCCAGTTGACCGCAGGCGGCGTCGATGTCGGTGCCCCGATTGCGGCGCACCGTGGCGTTGGCACCGAAGTGCTCCAGCAAGTCGCGGAACTCCTCGACGCGCCGCGCCGACGAGCCCGTGGTCAGGTAGCCCGGCGTCGGGTTGAGCGGAATCAGGTTGACGTGGCCCTGCGGACTCAGCCGACGGCAAAGTGCGGCGAGTTCGCGTGCATCGCTGTCTCGATCGTTGACGCCGTCGATCATCGCCCACTCGAAGCTGACGCGTCTGTGCTTTGCCTGCAGGTAGTCGTCGCACGCGTCCATCAGCTCGGTGATCGGATAGCGCCGATTGATCGGAACGAGCTCGTCGCGCAACGTGTCGTTGGCCGCGTGGAGCGAGACCGCCAGGTTGACCGGGAGCGCACGGGTGGCCAACGATCGGATGCCGGGGATCACCCCGACGGTCGAGATCGTGATGTGCCGCGCCGACACACCGAGGTCGCCGTGGAACCGTTCGGTCGCCGCCCACACTGCATCGAGGTTCGCCATCGGCTCGCCCATGCCCATGAACACGATGTTGCTCACCCGGCGCTCGAGTTGCAGAGCGCGTTGAGCGGCCCGGACGACCTGTTCGACGATCTCGCCGACGGTCAGGTGACGGGTGAACCCCGCCTGGCCGGTGGCGCAGAATCCGCATCCCATCGCGCAGCCGGCCTGGCTACTGACGCAGACGGTCGCGCGATCGGCGTAGAGCATCAGCACCGTCTCGACGCGGCTGCCACCGGCGAGCTCCCACAGGAACTTCACCGTGTCTCCGCGATCGCTGACCTGCTCCGTCACCGGCACCAGCGCCAACGGGAGTTCGGCGTCGAGCCGGGAGCGCAGCGTCTTGGGCAGGTTGGTGATGCCGACCGGGTCGGCGAGTTGCGTGTACAGGCCGTCCCAGACCTGGTCGAGGCGGTAGCGGGGCTCGCCGTCGAGCACCGCGGTGAGTTCGTCGCGGGTCAGGCCGTACCTGGTCGAGGTTGCATCGGCCACGACTCGACGATACCGCCGCCGCACACGACGCCGAATCTCAGCAGAACACCCGTTGCGATGAGAGATGAGCACCTGTCGCGCTCATCTCTCATCGCGGCTGGGAATTTTCCGAGAGGTCGATGTAGTCGGAGATGCGGGTCCGTACCACGTCGAGGCTGGCGGTCCAGAACACCTCGTCGGTGACATCGAGACCGAACGCGGCGCCGAGCTCCTCTGCGGTGTCCATCCCGGCGCGCGACAACAGGTCGTCGTACCCCGCTCGGAACCGGTCGGGGTCGTCCTGGAATCGGGCGTACAGGCCGAGGCCGAACAGCAGGCCGTAGGTATAGGGCCAGTTGTAGAAGTGTGAGCCGTAGTAGTGCGGCTTGAGCAGCCACATGTACGGATGCGCTGTCTGCTGGTCGAGCCCGTCGCCGTACGCCTCGGCCTGGGCCTCGGTCATCAGCTCGCACAGCTCCGCAGCGCTGAGCGTGCGGCGGGAGCGGTGCGCGAACAACTCGGCTTCGAACAGCAGGCGCGAGCGGATGTCGACGATCACCTGAGCCGTGCCCACGAGGTCGACATCGAGTTGGGCGAGACGCTCGACCCCCGACATCTTTGCGAGCCCCGCTTCGACGACGAGTGTCTCGCAGAAGATGCTCGCCGTCTCGGCGAGAGCCATCGGGAGCTGGCGCTGCAGCGGTGTGCGACCCGCAAGCGTCGTGTTGTGGTAGGCGTGACCCAGTTCGTGAGCGGTGGTCTGTGTGGAGTCGGCCGAACCTGCCCAGTTCAGCAGCACCAGCGAACGGTCGTCGACGAACGGTGCGCAGAACGCCCCGCCGCTCTTGCCCGCACGTGGGGCGGCGTCGATCCAGCGCTCGTCGAGCGCTCGGTCGACAAGCCCGCCGAGGGTGTCGCTGTACGCGCCGAACGCCGATCGCACTACATCGAGGCCGTCTTCCCACGACACCTCCACGTCGGCGCTCGGCAGGGGAGCGACGAGGTCCCACCACGGCAGACCCTTCGAGGCGTCGTGACCGTGGAGCGCCGCCTTGGTCCGCATCCAACGGCGAAGGTCGGGCAACGACGCGGACACGGCCGCGTCCATCGCGTCGAAGGTCGGTCGGCTCACGCTGTTGGCGAAGAGCGATGCATCGAGCGGCGACGACCAACGACGTCGACGGTTGAGCGCGATCGCCTCACCCTTGATCGCGTTCATCGCGGCCGCGATCGGCACCTCGATCGTCGGCCAGGCGCGAAGTTCGGCCTCGTACGCCGCCCGGCGCACAGCAGGATCGGAGTCGGTCGCCAGGCCGCGAACCGCCGGCATCGGCAGGTTCCTGTCGCCGCTGGGCAACTCGACGACGGTGCTGAGCTGCGACGTGACGTCGTTGTGCAACCGGCCCCAGGCACTCGAACCCGTGACCGACAGCTCCGCCGCAAGGTGCTCTTCGGCCTCGGTCATCTGGTGTTCGGCCCGAGCCGCCAGCCGCGTCAGAGGCCCGCGATGTTCGTCGACGCGCTCGCTCAGCTCGGCGAGGTCGTCGACACCGAGAGCGGCGACCCAGTCGGCCAGACGCGCCATGAGCGGGCGCAGCTTTGCGTCGATCTGTCGGGTCTCGCCGAGCGCGGCCTGCGCGGCGGCGTGGCGTGAATCGGTCGACACGATCGACAAGCAGTACACCCGCACGATCGCGAGTTCACCGGTTGCCCGATTCAGTTCATCGAGCGTCCGATCGGCTGCGGCTCCGTCAGCAGGAGATGGCGTGTGTGGCTGTTGATCGCGAATGTCGAGTTCGTCGAAGAGTGCGATCAACCGGTCGACGTCGGCGGCCGAGCGTTCCATCGCGTCCGTGAACGAACGTGCATCGAGCGACTCGTGGACATCGGCGACGCTCCAGCGGGGCAAGAGTTCGTCGTCGATCTCGAGAGCGCTCATGGCGGTTCCTCCTCTGCAATGGTGATGACATCGGCGACGAACGCGGCGTTCGTGGAGTGGATGGTGAAGTCGAGCTTCTCGTACAGCGAGACCGCGGCGTCGTTGTCGGCGTCGACGTAGAGCAGCGCCGTCGTGATTCCTCTGCTCGCGAGGTGTTCGAGACCGGCCAACGTGAGCTGGCGGCCCAGGCCCCGACCGTGGAAGTCGGGATGGACGGCGATCACGTAGATCTCACCGATCGCGTCGTCGCCGGGCGCCGTTGGTTGGTGGACCTTCGTCCAGCAGAACGCCGCCATGCGACCGTCGAGATCGAGCACGCGGAACCCGGCAGGATCGAACCAGGCCTCCTGCTGGCGCTGGCAGAACGTCTCGAGTGTCCAGCCGCCCTGCTCGCTGTGAGCCGCGAACGCGCGATTGTTGACCGCCAGCCACGCGTCGTCGTCGGTGCCCGGCACGAACGCTCGGGTGTCCACGGTGACGGCGAGACCCGTCGGCAACGATCTACGCATCTGGTGGAGGCTGCGTCCGGGCCTCATGTGGGCATCGGCGGCAAGCCGGCGGTGCGCCGATGTCGGCTCGAACACCCACCAATTGACCTGCCCACCGCCGTCGGCGGCGACGACCTCGAGTGCCGCCTCGATCAGCTCCGGTCCGATGGTGGCCATCTCGTAACGGTGGTGCGGATGGATCACGAGTTCGAACGCGTATGCGTCGTTACCCCGGGAGATCTGCGCATACGCCACGGGGTGAGCATGGCCAGGCTCGGACGCCAGGAAACCGGCGAAGCCGGCGAGGCCACCGTTGACGAGGTCGAGATACAGATGGTCCGACAGCGGCCTGCGACCGTCGGCACGCGCCGCTGCATCGAGCAGTTCTCCGACGTGAGCGATGTCGTCGGTGGCCATCTGGCGCTTGATCTCGAGACATCGCACGTGCCGAGAGTATCGGCCGGTCGGAACGGCGTTGATCCAGCCCGCTCGAACGCATTGCCCGAACCAGGGGCTGGTGTATAGTTTCCGTCAACCAGGTTCCCGCCACCTGGTTTGCTGCGAGAGCCGGGATCCGCCTCCCGATCTCGCACAGTGCGACGGCCTCTCTCGAGAGGCCGTCGCCGCGTTTTCCTCGCCGTTTTCGGGGACTGAGCTGGCACGATGCGTGTTCAGCTGACCACCCGCAACGCCCTC
>JBGTEH010000352.1:0-6852 GCA_041747915.1 Ilumatobacteraceae bacterium | reverse complement strand
GACGAATCCGTCGAAGCGCTCGGCATGGATCACCGTCTCGACCGAGTCGCAGATCACCTCGCGTGACACCAGCGAGGCGCGCATGCCCTCGTGGCCCATCGAGATGCCGTCGCTCACGGTGATCGTTCCGAACTCGAGGGGAAACCCGCCGGCCCTGCGAACTCCGGCCTTGGCGTGCTCGGCGAGTTTGCGCAGCGTCATGTTGCACGGCGTGACCTCGTTCCACGACGAGGCGATCGCGACCTGCGGTTTGGCCCAGTCGTCGTCGCCCATGCCCACGGCGCGCAACATCGCTCGAGACGGCGCTTTCTGCATGCCGTCGGTGACGTCGCGTGACCGTGGTTTGACGTCGACCGGGGTGTCGTTGCTGCTCATGGGACCGCACAGTAGTGGCGTCCCGACGGGTCAACCTGGTGCTCTACGCACCCCGTATCTCGAACACGGGATGCTTGGGCGCGACCGCCGTGAGTTCTTCGTCGCTTGCGTCGGGGCCGACACCGTCGAAGAACTGTCCGACCTCCCACTTCCAGCGCCGAAGGTATGCCCGCAAGATGTCGGCCTTGTCGGCGTCGGCGATCTCCACCAGGTCGACGTGTTCGAGGCGTCGACCGACCCTGAGGTCGCAACCGCCCGCCGCGCGAACGTTGAGCACCCATTGAGTCGTTCCGCGTGGCGCAACGAGGAAGCGCCTCTCGTCGATGGTCAGCACGTTGACGGGTGTCGTTCGGATCTCGCCGGTCACGCGGCCCGGCACCTCGAGAACTCGCGATCCCCACACGCTGATCCCCCATCGGGTGAAGCGAGCCACGATCGGGTTGAACACGTTCCTGGTGAACCAGTCGGGTTCGATGTATCGAACGGTGGACTCCTTGGTGGCCATCTCGACTTCCCTTCGTTTTGAGAGCAGTGCTCTTGTTTCGGATCACTGTACTCGCACTCACACCAATGTCAAGAGCACTGCTCTCGTTTTGGAGCGGAGATCTGGCAGACTCCGGGACATGGCGAACCCGACCTCGACTCCGACTCCGACGACAGCGACATCGACCCCGACAGGTGCTCGCGCCCGGGCCCGAGCAGAGATTCGAGCAGCGATCCTCGAGACGGCGGGCGACCACATCGCCGTCGAGGGCGCCTCTGCGCTGTCACTACGCGCCGTCGCGCGAGACCTCGGCATGGTCTCGTCGGCGCTGTACCGGTACTTCCCGAGCCGCGACGACTTGTTGACCGCCTTGATCGTCGACGCATACGACGCACTCGGAGCGCACACCGAAGCCTCCGCACGAGCAACCGCAGGCCGACCGCCGGTACAGCGATGGGTGGAGGCGGCCATGGCGATCCGCTCCTGGGCAGTGCAGCGGCCACATGACTACGCCTTGCTCTACGGCACTCCGATCCCCGGCTACGCAGCACCGGACGACACGGTGTCGCCGGGCACGCGGGTGTCGCTGGCGTTGGTGGGAATCGTTGCCGATGCCGCCCGCGACGGGTCACTCGAGGTGTCGATCGAGGCGCCCGGCGGCGTCACGATCAGCGAGGGCACGACAGCATCATTGCGACGACTTCTCGACGTCATCGAACACGCCGCACTCTCCGAGCCGACGATGTTCGCCGTCATTCTTGCGTGGACACAGCTGTTCGGGCTTCTCACGTTCGAACTGTTCAGCCAGACGCGCGACATCGTCGACGACGACGCACTTCTCTTCCGCGACGCAGCGATCACGATGGCCCGGCGCATCGGCCTCGCCGAGAGCTGACCGACTGCGATCGTCGACGAGTCGCCTCCAGTGCGCCTCGCTGGCACACTTGAGCGATGGCCGACGTTCGCGAGACCAAGCTGCCGGGCGTTGGGGTACGCCACGAGTTCACCACCGAGGATGGAACCGACATCGGAGTGCTCGTGCACCACGACGGCCGGCGCGAGATCCTGGTGTATGACTCCGATGACCCAGATGCCTGTTCGTCGCTCGTGAGCCTGTCGGCCGCCGACACGCGCACGGTCTCGGAGCTCCTCGGGGCAAGCCGCGTGACAGAGGCAGTCGCAGCGGTCCAGCAGGAGATCGAAGGTCTCGCGATCGAGTGGATCGAACTGGCACCGACATCGCCGGCGGCCGGCGCGACGATTGGCGACGGAATGTACCGCACCAAGACCGGCTCGTCGATCGTCGCCATCATCCGTGACGGCCGCTCGATCCCCGCTCCCGGCCCCGAGTTCGGGCTGCTCAGCGGCGATGTCGTGGTCGCGGTTGGGACCACGGAGGGCCTCGCGACGATGCGTGATCTGATCCGGCGCTGACGGTTCGTGCTCGTCGCCGCCGGCTCCAATGACGCGGCCCTCGCGTTCGTGGAGATCGGCGCGCTCGTGATCGGGCTCGCCGTGCTGTCGCGCATCGCAGGGCGGTTCGGCATCACCGCTGTACCGCTCTACCTCGTCGCTGGGCTCGCCATGGGCGAGGGAGGTGTGATCCAGCTCGACGTGACCCTCGAGTTCTTCGAGATCACCGCCGAGATCGGTGTGCTCCTGTTGCTGTTCGCGCTCGGCCTCGAGTACTCCGAGAGTGAGCTGCGCGGTGGATTGCGATCCGGCGTCGCTCCCGGCGTCGTCGACATGGCGCTGAACGCCACGCCGGGCGTCGCTCTGGGACTGCTCCTCGGCTGGGATCCCTTGGCCGCGGTTCTCCTGGGTGGTGTCACCTGGATCACCTCCTCGGGCGTGGTGTCGAAGGTGTTGTCCGACCTCGGGCGCCTCGGATTCCGTGAGACACCCGTAGTGCTCAACATCCTGGTGATCGAAGATCTCGCAATGGCGGTCTACCTCCCGGTCGTTGCAGCGCTCATCGTCGGTGGATCGGCGGGAGCCATCGCGACGAGCGTCGCCGTCGCCTTGATCGCAGTGACCATCATCCTCATGGCTGCCCTGCGCTACGGCGCGCGCCTCAGCGATCTGGTCGCGGGCGGCTCGGACGAGGCGTTCCTGCTGAGTGTGTTCGGGATCACATTGCTGGTCGCCGGCGTTGCGCAACGGCTCGAAGTGTCGGGGGCGATCGGCGCCTTCCTCGTCGGGCTCGCGCTCTCCGGCCAGGCCGAGGTCCGTGCGAGTCGGCTCATCTCACCGCTGCGCGATCTCTTCGCCGCGACCTTCTTCCTGTTCTTCTCGTTCCAGATCGACCCGGCCGATCTTGTCGGCGTCGCCGGCCCAGCGATCGGCCTCGCCGCGGTCACCGTGTTCACCAAGATCGCCACAGGCTGGTACGCCGCAGGTCGAGCCGGGGTCGGACCGAAGGGCCGTATGCGCGCCGGCACGGTGCTGGTCGCCCGCGGTGAGTTCTCCATCGTGATCGCGGCGCTCGGTTCCAGCCTGGTCGACGGGCCCGACCTCGGCGCGCTCGCAGCGGCCTATGTGTTGATCACCGCCATCGTCGGGCCGATCGCCGCGAAATTCGCCGACCGCATCCCCGTGCCGAGCAGGAACACCGTTACGCCGGGGGTCTGACCCCTGGCGTAACAATCAGTGCTTGATCATCACGTGTTTGACTTCTGTGTAGGCCTCGACGGCGTACATCGACATGTCCTTGCCGTAGCCGGACTGCTTGAAGCCGCCATGGGGCATCTCCGACACGATCGGGATGTGGTCGTTCACCCACACCGCGCCGAACTGCAGTGCCTTGCTCATGCGCATCGCCCGGCCGACGTCACTCGTCCACACGCTCGCGGCGAGCCCGTAGTCGACATCGTTCGCCATTGCGAGCGCCGTGTCCTCGTCGGCCGCGGACTGCACCGTCACGACCGGACCGAACACCTCGCGCTGGATGATCTCCGACGCCTGACCCGGCCCGACGACGACCGTCGGCTCGTAGAAGAACCCGGCCCCGGACCCGATCGATCCGCCGACGGTGACCTCGGCGCCCGACTCACGGGCACGATCGACGTACCCGGCGATGCGTGAGCGATGGACGTCGGAGATCACCGGGCCCATCTCCGTCGCCTCCGCCATCGGGTCGCCCACGTTGATGCTTGCGACCGCATCGGTCAGGCGGTTGACGAAGTCGTCGTGCACGTTCGATCCGGCGATCACCCGACACGGCGCCGTGCAGTCCTGACCTGAGTTGTAGAACGACATGCCCTTGAGATTTTCAACGACGGCTTCGATGTCGGCGTCGTCGAACACGACGACCGGCGCCTTGCCGCCGAGTTCGAGGTGTACCCGCTTGAGCGAATCAGCCGAAGCTCGCGCAACGGCCTTGCCGGCCCCGACGCTGCCGGTGATCGAGATCATCGCGATGCCCGGATGCTCGCTGAGCGCCGCGCCCGCAACCGACCCTTGGCCACACACGACGTTGAACACGCCCGCCGGCAGGACATCGGCGGTCAACTCCGCCAATCGCAACACCGAGTACGGCGTCAACTCGGACGGCTTGAGGATCACCGTGTTGCCCGCAGCGAGCGCCGGTCCGAGCTTCCACGTCGCCATGTTCAACGGGTAGTTCCACGGGGTGATCGACGCCACCACGCCGAGCGGGTCGCGACGCACCATCGAGGTGTAGCCCGCCATGTACTCGCCGGCCGCCTTCCCCTCGAGGAAGCGGCACGCCGACGCGAAGAAACGCCAGTTGTCCTTCGTGAGGTCCATCTCGAACTCGACGATGCCAACCGGCTTACCGACGTTCTCGCACTCGATGCGCGACAGGTCGTCGATGTTGTCGTCGACGATGTCGGCAACTCGGTGCAGGACCTCGCTGCGCTCGCGGGGCGTCAGAGCTGCCCAGGCGGGAAACGCAGCGGCCGCAGCCGCCACCGCGGCGTCGACGTCGGCGGCTTCGCTCGCCGGAACCTCGCCGATCACCGCCCCGGTTGCCGGGTTGACGACGGAGTCGGTCGCACCACTCTGCGCTGATCGCCAGTCGCCGCCGATGAAGTTCGAGTTCAGGGAGGACAGCTCGGTTGCCATCGCCACAGATTGCCACGCCGACCACACGATTGTTGCCGCCGGATGAACGACCCGCCATTGGATCAGCCCCGTGCTCAGCGCACTAGTCTTCGCCGATCATGTCTCCAGGGCCATCGACCAGCGATCGAGCGGGCACATCCAGATGAGCGACGTCGTCATCCGACTCGACAACGTCCGCAAGATGTTCGGCGACTTCGTGGCGGTCGAACAGGCCGACTTCGGCATCGAGCGCGGTGAGTTCTTCGCGATGCTCGGCCCGTCGGGGTGCGGCAAGACCACCACACTCAAGATGATCGCCGGGTTCGAGCAACCGACGTCCGGCAAGGTGCTGCTCAACGGAGACGACGTGAGTCGGGTCCCTCCGTACAAGCGCAACGTCAACACGGTGTTCCAGCAGTACGCGCTGTTCCCGCACATGACCGTGGCCGACAACGTCCGCTTCGGGCCGAAGGCGAAGAAGGTCGCCAAGAGCGAGTACGAGGCGAACGTTTCACAAATGCTCGACGTGGTGCGTCTCTCCGACTTCGCCGATCGCAAACCGGCAATGCTCTCGGGTGGCCAGCAGCAACGTGTCGCCTTGGCGAGGGCATTGGTCAACTTCCCGAGTGCACTGCTGCTCGACGAGCCGCTCGCGGCGTTGGACCTGAAGTTGCGCGAAGCGATGCAGTTCGAACTCAAGCGCATCCAACGCGAGGTCGGCATCACGTTCGTCTTCGTCACGCACGATCAGGGCGAGGCGCTGACGATGAGCGACCGGATCGCGGTGATGAGCGAGGGGCGCGTCGAGCAGATCGGAACTCCCGAGCAGATCTACAACAGCCCGGCCACATTGTTCGTGGCGGGTTTCATCGGGTCGGCCAACCTGCTCCCCGGCGAGGTGGTCACCACCGACGGCGACGACACGGTCGTGCGGCTCACCGCCGGGCCGACCGTGCGTGCACGAACCAACACAGAACGTCTCGCCGGCGCGCCCGTGTCGGTGATGTTGCGTCCCGAGCGTCTCCATGCCACTGCAACACCGCGCAGCGATGGCCGCTCGATCGAGGGAACCGTTCACGACGTCGTGTTCCAGGGTGCCACCGCTCGAATCGTCGTGCACCTGGCCGACGAGAGCGAGGTCATCGCGAGCGTGGTGACGGGTACGGACATCCCGTTCCTGCATCCGGGCAGCACCGTCAACCTCTCGTGGGAACCGGGAAGTGCATTCATGCTCGCTGGATGGCCGCGCCGGCCGGGCGCGACGGCGAGCGACATCGACACGCTCGAGGCGCTGGCCGACTCGTGACCGAGCAGACGACAAACCACACCAGCGCGACGACACCGCACCCGACGCCGCGGACACACTGTCAGGCGACCGACCACACAACGATAGGAATCTGCACATGACCACCCGACCCACGCCGTTCAACAGCCCCCGCCGCGGTCTTTCGCGGCGTCAACTGCTCGCACGCGCCGGCGCGCTCGGCGCGGCTGGGGTCTCACTGCCTGCGCTGCTCGCTGCGTGCGGCAGCGACAGCGATTCTGGCTCAGCGTCGTCGACGCCCGCCGCAGGCACCACTGGTGGCACCACCGGTGGCACGTCTGGGGGCGGCGGCGACGGCTCGCTGTTCTTCGAGAACTGGCCTGCGTACATCGACCCCACCGAGGACGGCGCCACCGGAACCGTCGATCGCTTCATGGAGGCGACCGGGATCGACATGCGCTACACCGAGGCCTACAACGACAACACCGAGTACTTCGCGAAGATCCAGCCGATCCTCGGTCGGGGCGACACCATCGACCCCGACATCATCGCTCCGACGGGTTGGCTCGCAGGCCGTCTGCTGACTCTCGGTTGGCTCGACAAACTCCCACTCGACAAGGTTCCCAACGCCGCGAACTTGCGCGAGGACCTCAAAGGCGCCTCG
>JBGTEH010000351.1:0-2746 GCA_041747915.1 Ilumatobacteraceae bacterium | reverse complement strand
ACGAAGCAGGAGGTAGCCAATGAGCCAGCGTCATCGCACCGAGGAAGTCTTGGTCCCGCTCAAGAAGGAGGTGCGTGCGCACGCCCACAGCGAGCGCCACCGCATCCACGTCGAGCTTCAGACTGTTGCTCAAGACGTGAGTTCGGGCCTCGAGCCCGAGGATGTTCACGAGCCGGGAGCGGCGTGGAAGCCGCTCCACCATCCCGACGCCGAGGTCGCGAAGAGCAAGTTGGCCAAGCGCAATCGCACCAAGCGCCACTGGAAGACCAAGATGTGGAAGCGCCGGACCCAGCTGCGGCGCGACCGCGCCGAGCAGATCCGGATCGTGCGCAAGGGCGACGGCCTCGTCGCCTGACGTCCAGCCGCGATCGCCGTCTCAGACGAGATCGCGCGGGCGTTCGATCCAACCGGCGAGGAGATCGGCGCGTCGCGCCTGCCATTCCTCGACCGTGATTCCGTATCGAATGTGGTCTTCCCACGCCCCGTTGATCTCGAGGTAGCGCTCGGCGAGCCCTTCCTCGCGGATCTGCAGCTTCTCCATGATCCGGCGACTGCGCGCGTTGCGGGGCACGATGCAGATCTCGATGCGATGAAGCAGCAGCTGCTCGAACGCGAACTGCAGGACGACCACCACCGCTTCGGCCGTGTACGACTGACCCGCATGGCGCTGGTCGATCCAGTAGCCGATGGTGCCTGACTGCATCGCGCCGCGGATCACGTTGTTCAGGTTCACCTCGCCGGCGATGCGGTCGTCGACGAACAGTCCGAACTGATAGGCCGACCCGGACCCGCGATCGCGGTCGCGCTGTTGGCAGCGAGCGACGAACGCGCCCCGATCTGTCACCGGATCGGCCTGGTGCGTCGGGCGGCTCGGCTCCCACACGGTGAGCCAGTCGGCGTTGCGGCGCCTGACCTCGCTCCACGTGCGAAAGTCGTTGGCCGCAAGCGGACGCAGCACGACGCGTCGCCCGTACAACCGCACCGGCGACGAGGTGCGAGCGGGATGTCGCAGCACCATCAGCCCGCCACCTCGCGATCGACCGAGCCCGCGCTGCCGATATCGATCGAGCCCAGGTCGAGTCGCCGCATGATTCCAAGTATCACGCAACACGTTGCAACGATCGACTCCACGTGGTCGGAATCGAGGCCGGGGTTGTGGATCCGTTCGGCGACGGTTTCGACCGCAACGGTGCGGAAGACTTCGTCTGCATCCGACCGAGTGATTCGGTAGCCGGCGGGGACCGTCGCGTCGCCGATCTCGACACGGGCGAGGGCCTCGGCGTGGTGACCAACGGCGATCACCGACGCAGCCGTCGTCACCGATGGCAATGCGATGATGGCGTCGTCGAGATGGTCGGTCACGAGGCCGAGCGCGTTCGTGAGATGGGCCGGCAATGGGGGGTCGGCGCGTTCGAGCGGTCCGTCGAACAGCGTCAGCGGCCCGATCGGCAACGTGAAGGTGGAACCATCGGCCTGCGTCACCTCGGTCGTGTGGTCGTCGACACGCACGATGAGCGCCGTTTCCAGCGGCACGCCACGATCGGGTTCGGTGCCCAGGCGCTCGCGAGCCCACCGCCCGACGGGGTCGTCGCCTCCGGCGAGGCTGTACGCAACATGCGCGTGCAGGCACTTCACGCCGATTCGGGTGCCGCCGACACCGCCGTACGGACGCGGGCCGTCGTGGGCGGCATCGATCGCTGCATCGCGTTCGGCCGCGTATCGATCGTGGGCGGCGGCGATGTCAGCAGCGTCGATCTCGGCCTCGGCCCGGCGAACGCCGCCGTCGGCCTCGAGTCGGCTCACCTCCCTCACGAGGTTGGCGCCGACGAGGTAGTAGAGCGTGGGCATCGGGGTGCCGTCATCGAGGAGTGGTGAGTTGCGGACCACCACTGGGTCACCGTCGTCGTCGCGAACGACCACCTCGAACGCGCCCCGGGGTTCGCGGCCGAGCAGTTGCGCGACGCGAACCCGATCGTCCATCAGCGACGACGGCGGCGCAGGAGAAACAGCAGCACGACGATGGCGATGATCGCCGGTGCGACGCGTTTTGCGATCGAGCTGCCACCGATCTCCATCAGGTCGATCGGCTCGGTGGCCGGTCCTTCGATCTTGCGCACGGTCGGCGTGTCGCTGGCCGGAACAGTCGCAGGTGGGGCCTCGGCCTCGGGCGGCGTTGGAGCCGCCTGGTCGTCGTCGATCATCTGATTGAGGTTGTCGGCGAACTGCGCCATGAGCTTCGAACTGACATCACCCATGATGCCGCGACCGAACTGCGCGACCTTGCCGGTGATGTGCAGATCGGTGGTCACGGCCACTCGGGTGCTCGTGGGCGACAGCGCCTCGGCCTGCGCGGTGATCTCGGCCGAGGCATTGCCGCGACCGCCCGTGTCTCGTCCGGCGCCCTTGATCACGGCGCGATACGCCGCGTCGTCGCGTTCGACGAAGTGGGCCTCGCCCTTGAACTGGCTGCTGATCGCGCCGAGCTTCACCTTGACCACGCCCCGATAGGTCTCGCCCTCGACCTCTTGGAGTTCGGCTCCCGGCAGGCACGGCGCGATCCGTTCGAGGTCGGTGATCAGTGGCCAGGCCTCCTCGATCGACCGATTGACGGTGAACTCGTTGATCAACTGTTCTGCCATCGTCGGAGGTCCTCTTCGGTGTCGATGTCGGCGGATGAACCAGTGCACGGTACTTCACGCACCAGGTCGGGTCGAACTCGCATCAGCGATCGGGCGCCCTCGTCGCC
>JBGTEH010000350.1:0-5605 GCA_041747915.1 Ilumatobacteraceae bacterium | reverse complement strand
GACGATTGTATTCGTTCGCGAGGCGTGAACCGACCTCGAATCTTCTTGCGCATTGGGGGTTCCCCTTGGAGTTGGCGGTTGACACCATCTCTACGGAGCCCACCCCGATCCGGATGTAACGCTGGTGTCTGACACCAGCGTTACATCAGAAGGGGCGGTCGTCGGGCGGGAGGGTGCTCGGGCCCACGTGGGCGTCGAGCCAGCCGCACAGGTCGGCGACGCCGATCCACGAGTCGCGGATGCGCTTCGCTGCGCCGGCCGTGTGGATCCACTTCGGTGCGCCGAACTCCTGCACGGCGATCAGGCCCTTCTTGCGCAGCAGTTCGATCCGGGGATGGTCCTTCGGGTAGCCACGAGGAGCCGCCTTCAGTTCGTCGATCGCGCCCATCGAGTACTTGCGTTTCTCGGCCGACGCCACGAGAGCGGCGAGTTCGGCTCCGGTCGCTTCGCCGTCGATCGCCGTGCGGAATCGGTCGAGCTGGTCCTTGGCCATCGCGTAGTAGCCGCAGCCGACCATCAACCCCTCGGCCGAGAACTGCACGTAGTGGCCGGTGCCACTCTCCGACTCGCCGTAGGCGCCCTGCTGAGTCTTGTACGGCGGGCGATTCTTCGAGAAGCGCACGTCGTTGTACGGCCGGAACATGTGGAACGGCCCGAACGCCGCCAGCGCCTCGGACAACTCGACCATCGGCTGCTTCACGAACTCGTCGTAGCGGGCCTTGTTTGCCTGCCAGAACGCCCGTGAATTGTCGGCCGCGAGTTGCTCGTAGAACTCGACGCCCTCCACCGGGAACCCCGTGAACGCCATCGCCAGCACCGTACATGACATGCTGGGGTCAGACCCGGGCGCGTCAGGTGTTACGCCGGGGGGCTGACCCCTGGCGTAACGTCGGCGGCCATGGCAGAGCTGTTCCTCGGGGGTTCCATCGATCCGGTCACCCACGAGCGAACGAGTGCCGACGCCACCGGCAACGTCCTGCTGCCGACCGACTCACTCACCACCCACGGTGTGATCGTCGGGATGACCGGCTCGGGCAAGACCGGCCTCGGGGTGATCCTCATCGAGGAGGCGCTGCGAGCAGGTCTGCCGGTGCTCGCCATCGACCCCAAGGGCGATCTCACGAATCTGTGCCTCACCTTCCCCGACCTCGCTCCGAGCGACTTCCGGCCGTGGATCGACGACGCACAGGCCCGCCACACCGGCGAATCGCCCGACGAGTTCGCGGCGAGCCAGGCGGCACTCTGGGCCAAAGGGTTGGCCGGCTGGGGGCTCGCCGGCGCCGACATCGGCGCGCTGCGAGCGAAGACGGACTTCACGATCTACACGCCGGGCTCGCAGGCGGGCGAGCCGTTGGACATCGTCGGGTCGCTACAGGTTCCGGCCGATATGAGCGACGCCGAGGTGGTCGCCGACGAGATCGAGGGCTACGTCACGGGCCTCCTCGGGCTGGTCGGCATCGCCGCCGATCCGCTGGCCAGCCGCGAACACATCCTGCTGTCGAACCTCGTCCACCACTCGTGGAGCGAAGGGCGCGCGCTCGACCTCATGTCGCTCGTCGGGATGGTCCCGTCGCCACCGATCCGCAAACTCGGCGTGTTCGACATCGACCAGTTCTTCCCTGCTGGCGACCGCATGGCGCTGGCGATGAAGCTCAACGGGCTGCTCGCGTCGCCGTCGTTCGCGTCGTGGGCGATGGGCTCACCGCTCGACATCCAGTCGATGCTGTTCGAGCCCGATGGGCGCGGCCGCTGCGCGATCGTGACCACTGCGCACCTGTCCGACGAGGAGCGCCAGTTCGTCACGTCGCTGCTCCTCACCAAGCTGGTCACCTGGATGCGCCGCCAGAGTGGCACGACCGATCTGCGGGCGATGCTCTACATGGACGAGGTGACTGGCTACCTCCCGCCGACGGAGAAGCCGCCGACGAAGAAGCCGATCATGACGCTGATGAAGCAGGCCCGGGCGTTCGGTGTGGGCGTGATCCTGTCGACGCAGAACCCGGTCGACCTCGACTACAAGGCGATGTCGAACGCCGGCACGTGGATGATCGGGCGCCTGCAGACCGACCGTGACAAGGCCCGCCTGCTCGACGGGATGGCGTCCGCCGCCGGCAGCGTCGACGTCGCCGCCGTCGATGCGACGATCTCCGGGCTCGGCAAGCGCGAGTTCATGCTGCGTCGTGCCGGCAAGGACCAGCCGGAGATCTTCACGACCCGCTGGGCGATGTCGTACCTGCGCGGCCCGATGACCCGCGACCAGATCGCGATGCTGACCCCCGATGTCGCTCCCCCTCCGCCCGATTCCGACGCTGCTGTTGTCCCGACTGCGAGCACCACTCCGGCGGCCGCCACGCCCGGCACCCCGACTGCGCCCGAGCTGGCCGACGACGAGAGCGTCGTGATGCCGGACGTCGCCGACGGCATTGCGGTGCGCTACGTCGACGTGGCGGCGCCGTGGCTCGGCGATGTCGGCGGCGACTCGCTGGGCACCATGCTGGAGGCGGCGATCGTGGCGCGGGTCGCCATTCGCTACGACGAGACGAAGGCCGATCTCGTGCACGACGACGAGTACGAGGCGGTCCTGTTCCCGCTCGCCGACCAGGTCGACGTGTCGGCGGCCGTACAGGTCGACTACGACGATCGTGACCTTCGAACCGACACCCCCGGCGATGCCACGTATCGCCTCCCCACCGCCCCGATCGCCACCAAGGCGCTCTTCACACGAGTCGAGCGCGATCTGCGCGATCACCTGACGCGCAGCCTTGCACTGGAGATCCCGGCGAACATCGAACTCAAGCTCTATGGACGTCCCGGCGAATCGAGCGACGGCTTCGCAACGCGTTGCCAGGCGGTCGCCGACGAGCGCGCCGACGAAGCGATCGCTGCGCTGCGCGACCAGTACGAGGCCAAGGCAACCAGGTTGCGCGACCAGATCGACGCCGCAGAGGATCGCGTCGACGTGCTCGAGGAGCAGGCAAAGTCGACGCGCAACTCGGAGTTGTTCTCCACCGCCGGATCGGTGCTGGGCGGCCTGCTCGGCGGGCGCAAGTCGAAAGGGGCGATGCTCGGTGACGTGTTCGGCGACGCGGGCACGGCAGCGCGCCGACGCGGCAGCACCAACGCGTCCGGTCGGCGGGTCGATGCAGCCGAGAACAAGGCCTCCCGCCTGGCCGAGCAGTTGCACGAGTTGGAATCGGAAGCCGAGTCCGACGTCACCGAGATCGCCCGCGAATGGGACGGCCTCGCAGCGAACGTCACCACGATGGCCGTGGGCCTCGAGCGCACGGACGTCAAGGTCACCGAACTCGTCCTCGCCTGGATCCCCGTCGCCTGAGTCGAGCTGTCACGGCCAGGACCGACCGAGCGACACTGCGGCCTTGGAAGCCTTCATGACCGTCGCAGCGGAACCGCCGGAACTCCCGCGCACCCGACCCGCCGGTAGAACGAAGCCGCCCGGTCGTGGAGCGCATCGACCACCCTCAATCGGCCACCCTCGAGTCCGACAGCGTCGACCGGTCGATCGACTGTGTCGACCAACAAGTGACCACCGACCCCTCGCCATGCAAGCGGCCATCGAGCGCCGATCGTGTCCCGTCGACTCCTGTGCCGGACTCACCGGCCCGGAAGTTGATCACTCTCCCGCAATTCACGACCCCGGCCAGCGACATCTTGGCAACGAGAGGGGACAGCACCACATCACCTCCGAGGAAGATCTTCGCCACGATCCTCAAGTCGAGGTGCCGTGGTGACGATACTGGGGCTGTGACGGCCGTCATATGCATCCACGTACTCCTGGTCGCGCTCGCCGGGCTGATCCTGCTCGAGCGTCGGATCGACGACCACCGAAGCGTCGTGGGCGATGACGTCACCGATCCGATCGACTTCCATCCAGAGCTGATCGCGAGCTGGGACGACGAGACCGACTCCGTCCGTGCAGCGGCGTGTAGTCGCCCCTCGATCGCACAGCGACCTGCTCGGCGTCAGTCGCCGTCGACACCCGAACGCCGTTCGCGCAACCCCTGATCGACAACGATCAGACGACGCAGCGCTCCCGCCCGTCGCGCACAGCTTGAATCGCTTGATCCGCTCGAGAACGAGCGCGTCCGTGCCGAGACAGCAGGCTGGACCAGCGCGGGCAGAAAGGCCGGCGGCACCACCGCAGCAGGGATCGTCCGTGGTGACGGGAGGGACCCACGGGCACCTGAAAGACCCTTTCGCATCATCACCGGTGCCGACGGAGAGACTCGAACTCTCACTGACGGCGACCTAAACGCCGTGCCTCTGCCAATTGGGCTACGTCGGCGGACCCCGAGAACCTACCCGCGCGTCAGGGAGGCGATGAGCTTCTGGTGCCGCCGGCGGTCCACAATCGCATCGCTGGGCGGTACCTTCGGTAGGCGATGAGTTTCTGGCTCCGCCGGCGGTCCACAATCTCATCGCTCCGGTTGGGGCGTAGCGTGGACGGAACTCGGTCGTCCGCTTCTCGATTGCCCGAACTCACGGGTTGGATGATCGCCACGTTCGTCGGCATCGTGCTGGTCACGCAGCTCGGCGGATGGTCGCCGACGGTTGCAGTGGTCGTCGTGCAGTCGGTGACCCCCTACGTCGGCCTGCTCCTCGTACCTGTCGCACTGGTCGCGATCTGGCGCCGATGGCTGTTCCTCGCCACCCCGTGCGCGGCGATCGGCATGGGGCTTCTCGTGCTCGCCGCTCCTCTGGCGTTTCCCGATGATCAGCCGGATCCGATCGAGGGCGCAGTCGGTCTGCGGGTGGCGTCGGCGAACTTGCTGTACAGCAACGAGCGGATGGACGACGTGGTGGCGACGCTCCACGATCTGGCACCCGACGTGATCGTGTTCAACGAGTACACGCCCCAGCACCAGGCCACTCTGCAGGCGTCGCCGCTCGCCGACGACTACCCCTACGGCGTCGACCGCACCGACGAGTACGCCGGTGGGATCGCACTGTGGAGCCGCGAGCCGGTCGAGGTCGACACACCACCCGACACCCACAACCACAGTCTCGATGTCAGAGTCGACGGCCCCGACGGCGAGGTGCGCGTGGTCGCCTTGCACGTGCCGGCACCGATGATCAGCTTCACGGGCTGGAAGCGAGACCTTCGCACGGCGGCGCGGCTCGGCCGCGACGCAACGACGCCGACGATGATCGTGGGCGACCTGAACGCGTCGTACTGGCACCCCGATTTCCGACAGCTGCTCGACGTCGGGGCGGTCGACGCGCACATCGCCAACGACCACGGGTTCGGTATCTCGTGGCCGACCGACTCCGCCCTGCCGCCGTTCGTACGGCTCGACCACGCCCTCACCACCGACGGGCTCGTGTCGGTCGACGCCGGCGATTTCGAGATCCCCGGCAGCGATCACCGGGGACTGATCGTCACCGTTGCGCCAACGCAGCGAGCAACGCCCTGAACGCTCGCCCTCGGTGCGAGATCGCACTCTTTGCATCCCGGCCCATCTCGGCGAACGTCGCTCCCCCGCCATCGTCGGGCGCGAACACCGAGTCGTAGCCGAAGCCGATCGCCCCGCGCTCCTCGGTCGTGATGGCGCCTTCGCACACCCCTTCGACCGCCAGCTCCGATCCG
>JBGTEH010000349.1:0-8166 GCA_041747915.1 Ilumatobacteraceae bacterium | reverse complement strand
ACATTCCAGGGCTTCGAGTCCGACGAATCGAGGGCTTTCCAGTCGGCTGGTTCTACTTCGTGCGGCCGGATCACGCCGACGTTGTCCGCCTCTTGTCCGACGCCCAAGATCTGCCCGTCATTCTCGCCAATCTCGATCCCGACTGACCACGCCCAATGGGCCGTCCGCCGGGAGTGTTGTCGGACGGCCACGAAGAACGCCGGTACGCGTGCGAGACGCGTTTCATAGATGGCCGCGATTATCGGTTGCGTTCCAGCAGATCTCGTACGCCTGGTTGGACGACCAGATGTACAGTTATTTTCGGTGATCTGTCAAGGGTGATCGGGTTATTCCGGTGATCGAGGATTACCCGGTCTCGGCGGGGGAGGGTGTCGAGGAGTCGGTTGTAGATGACGGCGCGTTCGGTCTGGTGGTTGCGTTCGGCGTGGTCGGCTTGGGCTCGAAGGGTGGGTCGGAACTCGACGGTGGTCTGGTAGTAGCCGCAGCCTTCGCAGATCGTTTCGTACGCACAGTCGGTCGCGATGGGCCGGTTGCACCAGCCGTTGGCGAGCATGCGTCGGTGTTCACCGGCGAGCTGTTGGAGGCGTTGCTCGGGATCGGTTGCGGTGTAGAGCGCGTCGATCTTTGCGGAGGCGGTGGCGTATTCGTCTGCGACGGTCTTGTTCGCGATGCGGGCGTAGGTGAGCGTCATGCGCAAGCTGCGATGGCCGAGCCCCCACGCCTCGTCACGGTCTCCACCGCACAACCGCAGCAGGTAGCCGTACACCACGGGCGTGGCGCGGTTGTGAGCGATCACTGAAAACCGACATTCACGCGCGCCGATCGAGCGGAGAGCAGCGGCGACTCCAACCCAGCCAGGCCAGAGCGACAGGTGAGACCCGACGATCTCGGCTGCTCCCGCGTCATCGTCGGCCGCCTCCGCGGCAAAACGGTCATTGTCTCGCTCAGCGCGAGTCTGATTGCGTTCGTCCAGTCGATGCAGCCAGCTCACGGTGAACATTCTGCTCGACGCCGAGCGAGCAGTTCGGCGCTAAGGGGATGGGTAGGTGGCGGCCGGTTCGTTTGCGTCGCCGATGTACATGAGTTCGTCGCACGCGTCGAAGATCTCTGCGAGCGGATCCATTTGTTCCGCCAGAGTGGCCGCAGTGTTCGCCAGCTCACCTGAATCGCCCGAAGCGAGAGACGCGGCGATGGATGAACATGTCGAAGCGATGTCGGCGAATCCTTGCTCCTGATTCGGGACCACGGCGTCGAGAGATGACTGTTGCGAGAGCAGTAGCGCGTGCCCGGCGCATGTTTCCGCGAAGCCGGATAGCTCGTCGAGGTCATCGCGATCAAGACCATCAAGAAGAACACCCAACGCCGCGTTGAGCGCAAATGCCTCCCACCGGCCTCGCACCCATTCGTGAACGGGGTCGGCCGGAACCTGTTCGAATGCGCAGTCGATGATGCCGAACCAAGCCACGACGTCATTATCGATTCCGTAGCGCAAATAGAACGGACTGCCGACGTGAATCTCATCGCCGTAGTCGTCGCCATCGGGGTTCGCTTCCACAACATCAGCTCGCGGATCACCGATGCGGACATCGTGTGGTGCCACGATCTCGGCGAACCCAGCGACCGGTCCGCCTGTATAGGTCCAGTTCGTGAGAATCGCCGTCTCTGCAGAATCGCCCTCGAAAACCATGATGAGCCCTCCAGATCGAATCGCCCACGGGGCGGGGGTGCCGGTACAGGCCCGCACCGGCGGATCGGACTCGACGTCCGCGAGATGAGCCGGCGTCAGCCCGAACGACTCAGCAGCCGCGCTGAGCAATGAACCTAGATGAATCCCGAGCAGCGCTCCGTCCACGAACTCCAGCACGCCCGATGCGTTACCGGCCATGGCGGGCGGCGTCGTTGAAGTGGCGTTCGTAGTGCTGGTTAGTGCGATGGACGGTTGCGGCACGCTGGACGTCCGCACGACAGTGGTCGGCGAGATCGCCTGGTGTGCCGATGTTGTCGGGACGACCGAGGGACTGGCGTTTGCACTTGGGTCGGAGTCGTTGTCAGCCCCGCAACCCGTCAGCATCAGTGTCCCCACCACTGCGGTGATCGCCACCGTCGCTCGCCGCGATCGATTCACCCACCGTTCGGTTTGAATCCGCACTCGTGCAGATTGCCCGAAGTGGAACACGATTGCTAGTACCGAGGACAGATCTGGGCGGGCGTTGGTCGTCTGTTCCCCGCACCAGGCGCAGATCCGAAGTCACCTCAAAGGCCGTCGGTGGTCTGGTACAGCTAGAACGTGCACACCTCCCAGTCGTTGTCGCCGACGTAGCCCGCGTCCAACTCGGACACGACGAGCGTTGCCGGGTCGGGGGTCTGGGGAGTCTCGTTTCCGTTCTCATCGACTTCGATGAACGGCACCGCAGTGGCTTGCACCCCCACGCGGACGCCCTGGAACGCGCCGATCGCGCTCGCGCAACCCGTCGGAACCAGGGTCGGAATCAGGCCAGGAAAATCGATTCACACCGTCCCTGACGGCGGAGATGCCACCCCCCAAGTATGAACGACACCGGCAATTGTGCAAGGCGCTCGGGTCCCGGCACCGGGCGGCGGTCGCTGAAGAATCCCGAGTATCGGCCCCGGACCGCCACTGCAGTCCGGCCCAACTGCGGTACCGCATAATCCCGCCTCCGACCGTGGGTAGCGCTGTGTCGGTCCACGGTGTCAGTCCGGTTGGTGATCGTTGAAGGTGGGTGCTTCGGGTTCGAGGTCGACGCCCGCGGCGTTCGCTGCGTAGCTGATGGCGTGATACCAGCCGCAGAGCATGTAGATGTCCAACAGTTCGGGCTCGGTGAACACTGCGACGAGTTGGTCATGGAGTGCGTTGTTGATCGTGGCCTGGTCATGGAGCGCATCCGCAGCACGAATGAGCAATCGATCTCTTTCGTCGGTCCAGCATGCGTCGTCGGCACTGCCGTGCGTGACCGAGGCGATCTGTCCGCTCGACAAGCCCACCCGATCGGCGAAGAAGGCGATGTGTACGCCCCACTCGTACTCGCAACCACAGCGGGCGCTGGTTCGGTCGATCAGGATCTCGCGGTCTCGCATCGACAGCGACAGACGGCGGCTGAGTTCGTAGCTTCCCCACGACCCCATGGCTGAGGCCATCGGCAGGTTCTTGGCGAACGTCCTGAACAACAAAATGGGCTCGGCACCCGGCGGCATCATCGTTGCGAGTTGCTTGCCAGTGTCGTCGTCGTAGGGCGGCTGCATTGGTGCGATTCGGGCCATGACATCTCCTTGTGTTTCGATATTAGGAACGACGATGAAGGTAGCGTTTCGGTTACCGAAACAACAAGGTGAACGATGGCACGTCCAATTCCACAACCCGGTCGCCCGGTTCGCGGCTCGCAGACCGGGCGGCCGCTCATGGCCGCACTCGACCTGTTGGGCCGGCGCTGGGCGCTGCGATTGCTGTGGGAACTTCGCAGCGGACCGCTCGGCGCTCGAGCGCTGCGCGAGCAATGCGACGAGATGTCCTCGAGCGTGCTCTACGAACGCCTGAGCGAACTCCACGCAGCCGGCCTCATCGCCAAGGACGACAACGGTGACTACGCGCTCACTCCGCTCGGAGCTGACCTCGGATCGGCACTCGACCCGCTCGATCGATGGTCACGACGCTGGGCCAAGCAACGCGACGCCCAGTAGGCGCAACCTTCACGCGGTCGTGACCCGCGCCAGCCCGAACCGCCGAACGCCACATATCAGCACGCAGTATTTCGTCGTACGGCTCGACCAGGGTGCGCGAGAACGGCCCAAGTAGCGCACCCGATAATCACGTCGCCGTGCGTGCGGCCGGACGAGAAGCAGCGGATCTGGCCAGGTCGTTGCCCTACTGGTCAAGAGCGTCGAACAAGTGAGCCCTCGCTCGATCGGAGAACTCATCGGTCCAATCCTGAGTGACCGCGTTGGGAAGGATGTTCAGCGACTCGATGAGATGGACGAGCCGTCGCCGCTCGGACCACTTGTCGGGGAGTGGATCTGAGCCGAAGTAGGCGTCGCGCAGGATCTCCGAACCGTCGGGGTGAGCGGCGAGGAGGTCGAACTCGAGCTTGAACCAGTCGCCGGCGCGGTCCCACGCTTCGGCCGCATCCAATCGATGATGCCGAGCAGCGCGCCTTCGGAGTCCACGATGAGGTTGTCGGGGTGGAGATCTCGATGGCAGAGGACCGCCTCGGCGCTGCCGTCGACATCCGCTGCCAGGTCAGCCCATCTCCTGGCCGTAGGTCGCCATGAACTTGCGCAGGTCGTGGAAGTCGAGATGGTCGAGACCGATCCGCTTGCGCAGCCTGCTGAAGTACTGCGACACGGTGTCGGGCTTCCAGGGCTCTGACCCGTCGGCCGAGTCAGGAAAGACGAACGGGTTCTCCACCAGCTCGACCTGGGCGAACTCGGCGCGTCGTTCGACCTCGTCGATCTGCGCCCGCAGGATTGCTGCCGTGAAGTCGTCGATGGCGAGCTTGCGTTCCCGTCGATTCTTCGTCGGGATCTCCTCGATCGGTTGCCCCGACAGCTTGGTGACCGACGTCGACACCTTCATCACTCGATGCTCGAGGTCGACATCGCGTTCCCATCGGAGTCCGCACGACTCGGCTCGCCGGACACCGGTGGTCACAGCGACGAGAATCGCCCGCGCCATCTCCGGGCGCTTGCCCCGCTCGGCTTCGGCAATCAGGGACCGCACCTCTTCCGGCTTCGGAACGGTGGGTTCCTTGTTCGGGATCGATGGCGGCTCGGCCCACTGGGCCGGGTTCGACTCGCGCCAGCCCGACCGGCACGCCTGGGTCAACATCGAGGAGAGGCAGGCGTGGATCTGGTAGACGGTGCGCGGGGCGAGCCCTCGGTCCTGATGGGCCCCGTGGAGGTCGGTGAGCATCTTGACCGTGAGCTTCGTCACCTGCTTGCCGCCGAGGGTCGGCTGGATGTTGCGCCGGTACACCTGCTCGTAGCCGTCGATCGTGTTCGGCGACCGGCCCTTGCGGCGCAGCTCGATGATCCATTCGCCGAACAGATCGTCGAGCGTCGCCCGCGATCCGGTGTGGCGGCCCTTGCCCACCTCGACGATCAACTCGGCTCGCGCCTTCTTCGCCTCGCGCAGCGAACCTCGGAACGTGCGACTGATCTGTCGATGTTTGCCGGTGATCGGATCACGCCCGGCCTGGACCACGATCTCCCAGACACCTGGCGTGCGTTCGCGCATCCCCGGCGCCGTTCACGGGTTCCCCACGGGACAAGCGTACGCCGATGTCTCGGATTTGTCTTGGATTTCTTGGATGAGGACCCTCGGGAGCATCCACAGAATCCTCATCGTCCCTGCTAGATGATGGTGGGGCGGGTGGGGCTCGAACCCACGACCCACGGATTATGAGTCCGCTGCTCTGACCAACTGAGCTACCGCCCCGCGACGGTCCCAAACTAGGCCAGCCAGCGCCGCTCGACCGTGACGGTTACTCGTCCGGCAGGCTGGCCGACGACGATCCGACCGTCGTCCCGCCGTCGATGATGAACTCGTGGCCGGTCGAATAGGTCGCCTCCTGCAGGATGAACATCAGCATCGCCGTCACCTCCTCCGGCTCACCAACTCGGGCGATTGGCTGGCTCGCTGCGATCTCGTCGGACAGACCCTCGAGCATCGCCGTGCGGATCGGGCCCGGGTGTATCGAGTTGACACGGATACCGAATGCGCCGAGCTCGATCGCGGCGGTCTTGGTCAACCCTCGGACTCCCCATTTACTCGCAACGTACGCACCGAGATTCGCGTAGCCCTGGAGGCCGGCTGTCGACGAGATGTTCACGATCGCTCCCCCGCCCGCGCGCTTCAACGACGGAACCACGGTGTGCAACCCGAGCCACACCCCCGTCAGGTTGATGTCGATCGTGCGCTGCCAACCGTCGAGCGCGAGGTTCTCGATCGAACCGAACTGCACGATTCCCGCGTTGTTCACCAGCACACCGACCGGCCCCCACTCGGCCTCGGTCGACGCCAGCACGTCGGTCCACTCGGCCTCGTTCGTCACGTCGAGATGCCGATACACCACCGAATCGCCGAGTTCGTCAGCGAGTGCCCCACCGAGATCGTCGAGCACGTCGGTGGCCACCACCCTGGCTCCGGCGGCAGTAAGACCCCGTACATGTTGGGCGCCCATCCCACGCGCCGCACCGGTCACGATCGCCACCATTCCATCCAGCGACATGGTCATCGCGAAACCTCCTCGGCCGTCGCCATCCCGGTCGGATCGCGCCTGATTGGCTTCATCTTGGTCGCCGGTGTCTGCGTGATCACGAAGCGAAGATCCCGCCAGACGCAACGATGGACCCTCGACAGCGTCGAGGGTCCATCGTGAGCGGCTCCGGGAGCAGGGCTCGAACCTGCGACAAGAGCATTAACAGTGCCCTGCTCTGCCAACTGAGCTATCCCGGATTGCGACCCCAGACGATAGCGCCGCGGGTGTGGCCCTCACACGTCGATCTGGCGCCGCCGACCAGGATGCGCGCTGCCTGTCGGATCAGGCTGATGCCAGAATCGGAAGGCTGGGCGACTCGCTGCCACCGTCGGGTTCCTCGGTGACCCCGAGCACGAACCCGGTCGGATCGATGCCGTTGAAACGCTTGGACACCACGCCGTCGGCATCGGGACGGAAGACGCCCACCGACACCGCTCCCCCATCGTCGACCAGCCAGAGCTGGTACGTCCGCGTCGAGTCGAGAATCGGCAGATCATCACCGTCGACGACGAGCGCGCCCTCCGAATCGGAGTACACCACGCTCAAGCTGCCGCCCAATGATCCATCGAGCGTGCGTTGTTCGGCGTCGCCCGCGTCGATGACGGCGGCGACACCGTCGGGCGCCGACGCATCGTTGGCGACGAGCACCACGCCACCGATCAACAACACGGCCGCCGCAGCAACTGCGGCGATCATCGGGCTGAAGCGGCGACGGCGACGCTCGACGTCGAGTTGCACTGGAGCTGGGGCAAGTGGCTGGGCGGGGCCGTCCACGGCCGCGACACTGTCCTGTGGAGTCTGTCGAATGGAGGCGAGCACGCTGTCGCGCAGGGCCGGGGATGGCTCCATACGTGCGGAACTCTGGAGCGTGGCGGCGGTCGCGAGTGCCTGGGCCAGTTCGTCGGCCACCTGCGGATCGGAGTCAGCGGCCGCGTCCAACTCGCGTTCCTCGGCATCGGTCAGCTCACCGAGCGCCGCGAGCGCGATCAATTCATCGATGCGTTCGGTGGTCACGGGAATGCCCCCAGTCGGCCGCTGAGCCGTTTCAGCCCACCGCGAACCCGGCCCTTGACCGTGCCGAGGGGGAGGTCGAGTCGTTGCGCGATCACGGCGTGGCTGTCTCCGTCGATGAACGCCATTTCGATCACCTGCCGCTGGTCGTCGGGAAGTTCGGCCAATGCCCTCTCGACGCGCTGGGCGTCCAACGATGCGAGAACTACGTCGTCGGTGGTGGGCGCGTGGTCGCTGCGTTGCAACCCGGCCCGCTCGATTCGATCACGTTGCGACTGCTCCTTGCGGACCCGATCAACGGCACGGCGCCGTGCGATCGTCACCGCCCACGTCGACACGCTCGCCCGGGTCGGGTCGAAGCGGGAGGCGGTCCGCCAGAGTTCGACGAACACCTCTTGGGTGACCTCCTCGGACATCGCGGGATCGCGCAGTACGCGGTGCACCGCACCGAAGATCGGCGCCGCCAACACGTCGTAGAGCTCGGCGAAGGCCGCGTCGTCACCGCGCTGAACGCGCTCCATCAACATCACGGGGTCGGATCCTCGAACAACGATCGGGTCATGATGCCAGGGATGTACCCAGTCGCGTGGTGCAAGAACGCCACACTCCGTCAGAGGAGCTTCCACGAGTGCCACTGCGAGCGCCACCATCACCGGTCTCCCACGAATGCTGCGAAGGTGAGCGCGCTGATCGAAGAGATCGCCACATCTGAAACCGAGCAGCGTCCGCCGTCCGCCGTCAGGCGTGGGATCAGCCGTTGCCCGTCGTTCCGACCGAGCCTGACGTCGAGATGGACGAACAGGTCGGCGTCCGCCAGGACATCGGTGATCCGGTACGCAACGCTCGATCCGTCGACGAACACGACGAGGAGGATCTCCGCTGA
>JBGTEH010000348.1:0-2891 GCA_041747915.1 Ilumatobacteraceae bacterium | reverse complement strand
TTGCTGCGAGAGCCGGGATCCGCCTCCCGATCTCGCACAGTGCGACGGCCTCTCTCGAGAGGCCGTCGCCGCGTTTTCCTCGCCGTTTTCGGGGACTGAGCTGGCACGATGCGTGTTCAGCTGACCACCCGCAACGCCCTCTCCAACGTCCGCTCGGCGTTGCGCAACTGGCGTTCCGCCTCGTGGATTGCAGTGACCACGTCGTCACGCTCCGTGCCGACGAAGGGTTCGGCGAGCATGCCCACCCGGGATCGGTACTGCGCCACGTTGTCGGCGATCGCGGCCAGTTCGGCGGCGGTCGACTCGGTGGATCGGGCCATGGACAAACCCTACAGGGAGGCCGATGGAGGCTCCCTCTACACTGCCCCCGATGATTCCCGTCCGTGACGACCTGCGTGCCCTCGACGGCTATCACTCCCCGCAGGTCGACGTTCGGGTCCGCCTCAACACCAACGAGTCACCCGAGGCGCCGCCGCCCGCGTTCCGTGATGCCGTGGCCGCCGAAGTGTCTCGTCTGGAGTGGAACCGCTATCCCGACCGCGGGGCCACCGAGCTGCGCGCCGCCATCGCCGCGCTGCACGGCGTCGATCCGGCGCAGGTCTTCGCGGCGAACGGTTCCAACGAGGTGCTCCAGACCGTTCTCCTGGCATACGGCGGGCCCGGTCGCACGGTGGTCACGTTCGAGCCGACGTACCAGATGCACGCGCAGATCGCCAGGGTCACCGGCGCGAACGTGGTCGAGGGCGAACGCGCGGCCGACTTCACTCTCGACCCGCACGAGGTCGAGCGGGTCATGCGCGATGTCGAGCCGCACGTGGTGTTCCTCACGTCGCCGAACAATCCCACCGGGCTCGTTGAGCCGGTCGCGCGGGTCCGCCAACTGCTCGACCTGGCTCCCGGGCTGGTCGTCGTCGACGAGGCCTACGCCCAGTTCGCCGACTGGAGTGCACTCGACCTCGTGTCCGAGGACGTGGCGCTCGTGGTCACCCGCACGTTCTCGAAGACCTGGTCGATGGCCGGCGCGCGCCTCGGATACCTCGTGGGTCCGTCATGGCTTGTGGCCGAGCTCGACAAGGTCGTGCTTCCGTACCATCTCGACGCAGTCAAACAGATCGCCGGACGGCTGGCGCTGCGCTTCAGCGATGACATGAACCAACGAGTCGGGCACATCGTCGCCGAACGCGAACGCATCGTCGCGACGTTGGCCGATCTGCCGGTCGATGTGTTCCCGAGCGGCGCCAACTTCGTCCTGTTCCGTGTCCAGCCCGGTCCCCTCGATGGACGAGCGGTGTGGCAGGGCCTCGTCGATCGCAGCGTGCTGATCCGCGACTGTTCCGGCTGGCCGCGGTTGGGGAACTGTCTGCGCGTCACCGTCGGGACGCCAGAGGAGAACACCGAATTCCTTCGCGCGCTCGCCGATGTGCTCGAACCGATCCGACCCGATGGAGTCCACCGATGAACCGCACAGCGCAACGCAGACGAGCCACCAAGGAGACCTCGATCGAGGTCGACATCGACCTCGACGGCAATGGTCTGACCGACATCTCGACGGGCATCCCGTTCTACGACCACATGCTCGACCAACTGGGCCGTCACGGTGGATTCGACCTTCGCGTCCAGGCCGTCGGCGACCTGCACATCGACACTCACCACACCGTGGAAGACGTGGCGATCGCGGTCGGCGAGGCGTTCGGCGAGGCTCTGGGCGACAAGGCGGGAGTCCGTCGGTTTGCCAGCGGCCGGTACCCGCTCGACGAGGCGCTCGTCGACGTGGCGCTCGACCTGTCGGGGCGCCCGTGGGTCGAGTGGCACGTGCCGATGCCCGAGAGCCTGGCACTCGGTGATCCGGCGTTCGATCCGCAATTGGCCGAGCACGCGATCGCATCGTTCGCCACCGCCGCCAACATCACGATTCACGTCGAACTGGTGCGGGGGCGCAACGTGCATCACATCATCGAAGCGACTTTCAAGGGTCTTGCGCGCACGCTGCGCGACGCTGTGCGTATCGACGACGCGGGCGGTGTGCCGTCGACCAAGGGAGTGCTGTGACGCGACCGGTCATCGCGGTGTTGGACTACGGGATCGGCAATCTGCACTCGGCACAGAAAGCCCTCGAACACGAAGGCGCCGACGCTCGACTCACCACCGACCCTGCGCTGATCGCCGACGCCGACGGTGTGGTGCTTCCTGGGGTGGGTGCATTCGGCGCCTGTATGGCCTCGCTGCGCGGCACCGGGCTCGAAGAGCCAGCGCGCGAGGCAGCGGTGTCGGGTCGTCCTTTCCTCGGGATCTGCGTGGGCATGCAGATGTTGTTCACCCGGTCGCAGGAGAATGACGGGGTGGAAGGACTCGACGTGATCCCGGGCACGGTTGCGTGGATCCCGGCAGGCCCGAAGATCCCGCAGATGCAGTGGAATCGCCTGGAGATCGCCGACCCCGCCGAGCCGATGCTTCGTGGCCTCGGCACCGACGCGTACGTGTACTTCGTCCACTCGTTGCACGGCGTGCCCGACGACGCCTCGATGGTGGCGGCGACCGTGGACTATGGCACCACGATCAACGCCGCGTTCCGGCGCGAGAATGTGTTCGCCGTGCAGTTCCACCCTGAGAAGTCGAGCCGTCCGGGTCTGCGCTTGCTCGCCAACTTCGTCGAGGCGTGCCGATGATCGACCTGTATCCAGCGATCGATCTGCTCGGGGGTCGGGTGGTGCGGCTGCGGCAGGGCGACTACGCCGACGAGACGGTCTACGGCGACGATCCGGTGGCTGTCGCCCGCGAGTTCGCGGCCGCTGGCGCTCGGTGGGTGCACGTCGTCGACCTCGACGCCGCGCGTTCGGGCGACCCGATCAACCGTCCCGTCGTTGCCGCGATCACGGCCGCCCTGGCCGGGC
>JBGTEH010000347.1:0-7822 GCA_041747915.1 Ilumatobacteraceae bacterium | reverse complement strand
GATCCGGCCGGGAGCAGGTTGGCGTCCAGCGTTCCGTTCGGCTTGCGGGCGCCTGCGGCGCGCCACGTCCACGAGCCGTCGGGGAGCGCGCTCGTGAGCTCGATGTCGATCCTGCGGGACATTTCGCCAACGGTACCGGTTCGGGCGAGCAGAACTCCAACGAGCCTCGCGCGGCGCTCGGTGCCCGGTACCGTGCGGCCGATGGCTGTCTATGCACTGGGCGATCTCGAACCGACCATCGACACGACCGCCTTCGTGCACCCGCAGGCCGTGGTCATTGGCGCGGTCACCATCGGCCCGAAGTCGTCGGTGTGGCCAGGAGCGGTCCTTCGAGGTGACGGCGGCGAGATACGTGTCGGGGCCAGAACCAGTGTGCAGGACAACGCAGTTCTCCACACGACGCCCGAATGGCCCACGATCGTGGGAGACGGCTGCGTGCTCGGACATCTGATCCACCTCGAGGGCTGCACGGTCGAGGACGACGTGTTGATCGGCAACGCCTCGATGGTGTTGCACCGCTCGGTCATCCGCGCGGGCGCGATCGTCGCCGCCAACTCCGTCGTGCTCAACGACGTCGACGTTCCGTCGGGTGCGCTCGCAGCGGGGTCACCCGCTGTGATCAAACTCGATCGGGCGAACCTCGCCATGATCCGTGCGAGCGCGGCTTCGTACGTGGAACGTCTCGAGCAGTACCGCTCGGGGTTGCGCCGACTCGACTGATGCGGGCCTTCGTCGTCACCGTCTCCCCGCACGACATCGACCTCGCATCGGATCTGCTGTGGCGGTTGGGAGTACGCGCGATCGAAGAGCGGTCGACGGCCGGCGCACTCGAGCTGTGGACCGCGGTGGGTGACGACGACGCATCGATCGCCAGGGCGGCATCGGAGGTGGGGGAGCGATGGGAGTGGCGCGTGGTCGAGGTGATCGATGCCGCGACGGACACGTGGCGGCAGTATGCACGCCCGATGTGGGTCGACGACGGTGTCGTCGTGCTCCCGGCGTGGATGTCTCACCCCGTGGAACCCAGTGTCACGGCGGTGTCCATCGAGCCCGGCGGGGCGTTCGGGCTCGGCGACCATCCGACGACCTTGTTGTCGCTGCGCTGCCTTCGCCGCGAACTCGTCGAAGGGATCAGCGTGCTCGATGTCGGTTGCGGCACCGGCGTGATTGCGGTGACGGCTGCGAAGCTCGGCGCCGAACCCGTACGAGCGGTCGATGTGGCGTCGGCAGCGGTGGAGGCGACCCGAGACAACGCCTTGCGCAACGGCGTCGCCGACTTCGTCGAGGTCGACACGACACCCCTCGCTGACCTCGAGAAGCCCTGCCAGTTGGTGGTCGCGAACATTCTCGCGCCGAAGCTGATCGAACTCGCCGACGATCTGATGCGGCTCACCGCGCCGGGTGGGCGATTGGTGATCAGCGGCATCCTCGCCGACCGCCACGACCATGTGCTGGCAGCCCTGGAACCGATGATCGTCGAACGGACCGACGTTCTCGACGGCTGGGCCGCAGTCACACTCGGTCACCCTCACGGGCACCCGGAAGCCTGAGAAACGAAGCCGCCAGCAGTGGCAGCGACCGCGTACGTTTGGGGTCATGGGGACGGTCAGCTTCGATCACTATCTTGCCGGGGTCGTCGGTCTGGGGCTCATGCGCCACTGGTACGCGGATGGTGATGCGAACGATGCGCGAATGGCAGAGCTGGCGGACGTGTTGTCGAAATCGGGCCAGTTTCCCCATTCGCTGGAGCTGAGCCCGGCCGAGCGTTCGCTCCACGAGGGCTACTCGGAGTGGGCCGACAGCTACGACGGCCCGAATCCGATGATCGAGCTCGAAGAGGCCGTTGTCCTGCCGATCTTGGAACGTCTCGCGGCGCCGGGATGCGATGCTCTGGATGCCGCCTGCGGCACAGGCCGCCATGCTGCGGTGCTTCACGGGCTCGGCTGTGCGATCACCGGCATCGATCAGTCCGAGGCGATGCTCGCCGTTGCGCGCAGCAAGGTGCCCGCGGCGACATTCGAGCACGGCGATGTCGAACACATGCCCTTCGACGAGGGCTCGTTCGACCTCGCCGTGGTCTCGTTGGCGTTGTGCCATCTGGCCGATCCGGTGCCGGCAGTGGTGGAACTGGCTCGCGTGCTGCGGCCCGGAGGAACGCTGGTGATTGCGGACCCGCACCCGATCGGTGGCATTCTCGGCGGTCAGGCGTACTACGGCGGCGTCGCGAACGGCCGCACGATGACCTTCGTGCGCAACCACCGTCACGGTGCCTCCACGTGGTTGCGGGCGTTCCGCCGTGCCGGACTCCTGATCGAGGACTGCATCGAGACACCGTTCACGGAATCCCAGATCGCTGGTGACCCGTCGGCTGCCTTTCATCCCGAAGCGGCTCGTGCGGCCATGACCGGTCTGCCGAGCATCTGGGTGTGGGAGCTCAAGGTCCCGGCGATTGATGAGCGAACGTTGATTGGGCGACGGTGACGTCGGGTCAAGGGAGATCGATGATCACGGCAATCGTCTCACGGATCTGCGACAACGCGATGGGGCCGACGTTGCCGAGCGTGCCGACCACTCGCGCCGGCGAGACAGCACGAAGGTGTTGGCACTGAGCTGCGGAGACCTGTTCGAGCCCATTCGCTGCGTCGGGCTCGATGCGAACCTCCGAGTGGAAGCCGCGCATCGTGCTGGTCAGTGGAACGACCTGGATGACGCTCGCAGCGGCGTCGAGGATTCGCTGGGCGGTGACGACAACAGCGGGATGCACGTAGCCCGCTTCGTGGCCTTCCGGCCTCCCGAGATCGAGGCTGACGACGTCACCCGAGGTCGGCATCGAGCCATGCCGCCTCGTCGATGCGCTGCTCGGCAGTGAGTTGGCGCCCGATGTGGTCCTGACGAAGTGCCCGTACCGCGATGGTCACAGTGTTACCGACTGTGGTGTCGAACTCTGCAGCCAACCGCTTGAGTTCGTCGTGAGTGGCGACATCGATTCGTACGCTCGTACTTTGCATGCAAATCAGCATACATCTCAGACAACGCCCGGCCGTGGCGCCCATCACCGGTTGGCGGCGAGAAGCCCCTCGACATCGGAGGCGTGGGGGAGTGACGGGACGGCTCCGGCGATCGTGGTCGCGAGCGCTCCAGCGGCTGCGCCGTAGCGGACTGCGGTGCGCAGATCGTCGCCCGCGGCGAGTCGAGCGGCGAGGGCACCGCAGAACGCATCGCCTGCGCCGGTCGTGTCGACGGGTGTCACCTCGAAGGCTGCTTGGGCCCACGATCTGATCTCTCCGTTGACCACTTCGGTCACGGCCACTCCGGCGGCGCCCTGCGTGACGACGACGGCGGAGAGACCGCGTTCGATCAGCGCTCCTGCTCCACCGAGGGCGGCGACTTCGTGTTCGTTCGGCACGATGATGTCGCAGAGGGCCAAGAGTTCGTTGGCCAACGCCTGAGCGGGCGCTGGATTGAGGATCGTCACCGCACCCGTCGATCGAGCGGATCGGAAGGCGGCGATCACCTGGTCGATCGGGATCTCGAGTTGGGCGATCACAACGCGGGCGTGGGGCACATCGCCGACGCTCAGCAGCGCGTTGGCTCCGGGGATGACAACGATCGAGTTCTCCCCGCGGTCGTCGACGGTGATCAACGCTCGTCCGGTCGACGAGTCCGCCGCGACCCGGATCCCGTCGACATCGATGCCTTCGGCCGTCGCGAGCGACCGCAGCCGCTGTCCCGCATCGTCGTCTCCGACTGCACCGATCATTGCGACCGTTACGCCGCTGCGAGCAGCCGCGACGGCCTGATTGAGACCCTTGCCACCGGCGTGCTCTGCGTACGAGGTCCCCGAAACGGTCTCACCCGGGCCGGGGAGACGAGGAGTGTGGGCGACGAGGTCGAGGTTGACGCTGCCGACGACGGCGACGTCGATCACTCAGCTCGCGCGGGCGCGAATGCCGATGGGGGCGATCAGCCGGTATCCAGCGGCGTGTCGTTCGTCTTCGGACTCGCCGCCCCAGAAGCCGTATTCGTGGTGCTGGCGGGCGAAGCTCACGCAGTGCTCTTGAACCGAACAGGTTGCGCACACCTCTTTGGCGGCCGCCTCACGTCGCTCACGCGCCTGCGGGCGTTCGGCGGCAGTCGGGAAGAAGAGGTGAGTCATCCCCTTGCAAGCCCCATCTCGCATCCAGTTGTCTTCATCGACTTCGGTGCGATCGATCGAGAAATCGATGGCCGTCATGTGCACACCCCCGTGCGTCGTCAGTTGTTCCCCCCGATGGACCGAATCGGAGTTGTTCAGGCTCCGATCTGAGACTAAAGCGAATCGGCCAACGAGTCAATTGTATGTGACAACTAAAATTCAGGCCCGCTGTCCATCGACGATGATCGCCTCGACTCCCGCCGAGAACGCCTTCACATCCTCGATGGTGGTATCCCACGATGTCATCCAGCGAACTGCGTTGGGGGCACTGTCCCAGCCCCAGAAGAAGCACCAGTCGCGCAGGGGAGTGATGGCGTCGGGCGGCAGCAGGGGGAAGATGCTGTTGACCGCCGGTGGGCCGGCGAGTTCGACGCCGGGAATGTCGACGGTCGAGCGATGAAGTTCCGTCGCCATGGTGTTGGCGTGTGTCGCGAGGTCGATCCACAGGTCGTCGTCGAGCACCGCATTGAACTGCGCAGCGAGGAATCGCATCTTCGACGGCAACTGGGTGACCTGTTTGCGAATGTACTTCGATCCCACAGATGCGGAGGGCGACAGGAAGACGACCGCCTCGGCGCCCAGCAGCCCATTCTTCGTGCCGCCGAAGCTCAGCGCGTCGACGCCGGCGTCGATGGTGAACGATCGCAGGGCTTCGCGGGTACCGCCGAGCGCTGCGGTGGCGTTGGCGATCCGTGCACCGTCGAGGTGGACCAACATGCCGAGCGCGTGCGCCTGGTCGCACAGCGCGGTGATCTCGTCGGCGGAGTAGAGCGTTCCGAGTTCAGTGGCCTGGGTGATCGACACCACGCCCGGCTGGACGTGATGCTGAACACCTTGGATGGCGGCCAGTTCGGCGAGCTGCTCGGGCACCAGCTTGCCGTCTGACGCGGGCAGGTCGATGAGCTTGGTTCCGAGCAGGCGCTCGGGCGCACCGGTCTCGTCGACGGCGATGTGGGCGCCGGCCGTGCACACCACAGCGTGATGCGCCCCGGGCAGTGAGCCGAGCAGCGTCGCCAGAGCGAGGACATTGGCACCGGTTCCGTTGAACGTGAGGCAGGTGGTCACGTCGGCGCCGAAAAGGTCACGGAAACGCGCTGAGCATTCCTCGGTGATCCTGTCGTCGCCGTAGGCGAGCATGTGGCCGACGTTCGCCGTTGCTATCGCGTCGAGCACGGCTGGGTGTGCACCAGCGGCGTTGTCGCTGGCAAAGGCACTCGTGGGAGGCGGAGGAAGGCTCACGGGCACAGAGTCTCCCAGACGATCGAGAGTTCCGAGCGACTCCACCCGGCTCAGGTGATGAGATTCCGGCGCGCCCGGCGCACCAGAACCTCATCGCCGGGACCTATCTGGCGAGAGCGATGAGATTCCGGACCGCATGCCGCACCAGAACCTCATCGCTTGGCTCGGTTGGGACGCAGCGCCCATAATCTTCGTTATGTCAGGTATGGACGTAGCGGGTGGACAGGCGGGGTTCGATCGGCAAGGATGGCGGCCTCCCCTCGTCACCCCTCGCACACTGGGGCTTCACCTCAGGCGCAAGAACTTGACCGAAACGTGAGGGGATCTCGACATCACGTCGAGGTTTCAGGTGCGTATCGGGCGGACCGATCACATCTTCGTATGGGAGAGAGGCCGTCAGTGTCGTCCAAGAACTCGTTGCGTCGGATCATCACGAGCGGAGTCTGCGTCGTCACCGTTGGCGTCGGCGCGCTGGTGGTGATCCCGGCCACGGTGTCGGCCGCACCCCTCTCCCAGTCGCCGCTCGCACCGTCGATCGTCGGACTCGGCGAAGGGGCGCGTGGGAACGAGGTCAAGACGGTGCAGAGTGCGCTGATCTCGGCCGGCGTGCGGGTTCCAGGCGGAGCAGACGGCATTTTCGGTCCGGCCACGAAATCTGCTGTCACCGCATTCCAATCGCGCAGCAGCTTGCCGGTGACCGGCGCAATCGATACCGCGACGGCAGCGGCGCTCGGTTTGACCCAACCCGAGGCCGCACCGGCGGCGACTGCAGGGGGTCTCACCGTGGGGGCACAGGGTCCCAACGTTGCCGACCTCCAGCGAGCGCTGATGGCGGCAGGGGTGTACGTGCCCGGAGGAGCCGATGGGGTCTTCGGCCAAGCGACCAAGACCGCTGTGTCGAACTTCCAGCGCTGGAACGGACTCCCCGTGACCGGCGATGTCGACGTTGCCACGTCGGCGCGATTGAAAGTCGGCGCATCGCCGGCTGCCGCTGCGCCAGCCGCGACCCCCACTGCTGCGCCCACGACGAACTCGCCATTGTCCGGGATGACCGTGGGCGCTCGCGGCGACAACGTCAAGGCACTGCAGCGAGCGCTCATCGCTGCCGGAATCACCGTTCGTGGCGGAGCCGACGGCGTGTTCGGCGCCGTGACCGCAGCCGCGCTCACCAGCTACCAGACAGCCAAGGGGCTCGCCGCGAGCGGCGTGCTCGACGACGCGTCGATCGCCAGCCTCGCTCTGACGCCAGCGACGACCCCGGCGCCGGCGCCCACCCCCACGCCGACCGCAACGAACTCGTCCGTCGGGTTGAAGGTGGGCTCCACAGGTGACCTCGTCAAAGGCCTCCAACGGGCGTTGATGAACAGCGGGCTCGTGTTGCGCGGTGGTGCGGACGGAGTGTTCGGCAACGCCACCAAGGGCGTGCTCATCACCTTTCAGGCATCCAATGGACTGGCGCAGACCGGCGAGGTCGGCGAGCAGGAGGCCAAACTCCTCGGCCTCGGCGGAGCCACGCCTGCGCCGCAGGGTGTCTCCTCCCCCGCCGGATTCGCCGTCTACGGAGAACGTGGAGCCCGCGTCAGGTCGCTGCAGAACTCGTTGATCGCAGCCGGCGTCACGTTCGCCGGCGGCGCCGACAGCGTGTTCGGCGCTGCAACCGCCGGGGCCATCATCGAGTTCCAGCGTCGCTCGGGGCTCACGCCGACGGGCAAGCTCGACGAGCAGACCGCCGCCCGCCTCGGGAGCGCTCCGGCTCCTGCGCCCGCTCCCCCGGCGGTCACGTCCGTCACCATCGACGTGTTCCCGGTGCAGGGCGCATGTTGGTTCGGTGACACCTGGCAGGCGCCACGCGGGGCAGGCCGCCTCCACGAGGGCGTCGACGTGATCGCCGCAAAGGGCAAGCTGCTGTATGCCGCAGTCAGCGGCACGATCTCCAAGGTCTACTACGACTACCCCGGAGCCCGCGCCGGCAATGGCTTGCGCGTCCAGGCGGACAACGGGACGTACTTCACGTACCTCCACATGGACGGGTTCGCCGAAGGGATCGTGGAGGGAACCGCTGTCACCGCTGGCCAGGTGATCGGAACGGTTGGCAGCACCGGCAACAGCGCGACTCCCCATCTCCATTTCGAGGTGCACCCCGGCGGCGGCGCGGCGGTCAACCCGTATCCGTTGATCAAGCCGATCGACGCCTGCAACGTCACCGCACCGCGGGCCTGATCCCGATCCACCGAGATCCGCACGCCGACGGATACGCTGCGCCCACAACTGAATCGCCGTTCCATCAGAGCGGGAGAGCCGTCGAAACATGGCGGCGCCGAAGGAGCAACCTCCCCGGAATCTCTCAGGCACACGGACCGCTCGGATGAGGCACGCTGGAAAGTGTCA
>JBGTEH010000346.1:0-5363 GCA_041747915.1 Ilumatobacteraceae bacterium | reverse complement strand
CACCTCGTCGGGTCGATCAACGTGGGCCTCGAAGGGCGCTACGCCGAATTCGCAGGATCGGTCGTGCCCAGCGACGCCGACCTCGTCCTCGTCGTCGAACCCGGGTTCGAACTCGAGGCTCGCAATCGCCTCGCGCGCATCGGATTCGATCGGGTCGCCGGCCATCTCGACGATCCCCTCGCAGTGATGACGGCGAACCCCCAGCGGACTCAGCGCGCGTCCCGACTCACCGTCGGCGAGTTCGACCGCCGCCGCAGCGCGCTCGGCGACGTACAGGTCGTCGACGTGCGCAACCCCGGCGAGGTCGCCCTCGGAACGGTGCAGGGATCCACTGCGATCCCCGTGGGACAGCTCCCCGCTCGCCTCGGTGAGCTCGACCCGAAGGCCCCGACGGTCGTCTACTGCGCCGGCGGGTACCGATCGTCGGTCGCGGCCAGCGTGTTGCGACGAGAAGGATTCCACGACGTGTCGGATCTGCTCGGCGGGTTCGGGGCCTGGGCCGACGCGCACGTCGCTCGCTGACGGCGGGCCGCAGCGTGGTGGCCCGACGCAGTGGGCCGGCGATCGGAGTGTCACGATGTCGGAGGTGTCCGGCTGCGTCCTCGTCCTCGGTGCCACTGGATACGTCGGTGGTCGGCTTGTGCCGGAACTGGTGACCGCCGGGTTCGAGGTGCGATGCATGACCCGCACACCGCAGGCGCTCCGCGGGGTTCTCTGGGCGCCTGATGTCGACATCGTCGAGGGAGATCTCTCCGATGCCTCCACACTCGAGCCGGCTTTCGATGGCGTCGACCAGGTCGTGTACCTCGTGCATTCTCTCGGTGCCGGCGACGACTTCATGCAGCAGGAGCAGCACACGGCTCGCAACACACGCATCGCTGCCGCGAATGCCGATGTGAGCCGGATCGTCTACGTCGGAGGGCTCGGCCGCGACGACGACGACCTGTCACCGCACCTGCGCTCGCGTCACGACGTCGGGCGCGAACTCGCATCGGGGCCGGTGCCGTTGACCGAGTTGCGTGCGGCGATCATCCTGGGCGCCGGTTCAGCCTCGTTCGAGATGCTGCGCAGCCTCGTCGAGGTTCTTCCCGTCATGATCGCCCCGCGCTGGGTGACCAAGACCCGCGTCCAACCCATCGCCGTGTCTGACCTGCTCTCGTACCTCGTCGCTGCGATCGAAAGGCCGTTCGATCGCGTTCGTCAGCACCATCACGACATCATCGAGATCGGATCGCCCGACGTCGGCTCGTATCGCGATCTGATGCACACGTATGCCGACGTCGCCGGCCTTCGCCGCCGGCTCGTGATCCCGGTGCCGTTCCTCACCCCACGGCTGTCGGCTCATTGGGTCAACGTGGTGACGCCGCTTCCTCGTTCGCTGGCCAGCCCGCTGATCGACAGTTTGGAGAACGATGTCGTCGTGACCGACGCGAGCGCGTCCGCGCTCTCGTCGCACTCGCCGCTCGGCGTGGCAGAAGCGATCGAGGCGGCCGTCTCGTCGATTGCGGGTCTCGACATCCCGACACGGTGGTCCGGCTTCTCCGCGCGCCAACGCGCGGCGCGTCCGGCTCCGTGGGATCCCGACTGGTCGGGCGGCACCGTGTACGAGGACACCCGCATCGCCGAGGTAGCCGCCAGTCCCGCCGACGTGCAGCGCGTGGTGCGCGGCATCGGCGGTGAGAGGGGCTGGTACGGGTTCGAACCGCTGTGGATGATCCGCGGTGCGATCGACAAGCTCTTCGGAGGTGTGGGCCTGCGGCGCGGACGTCGCCATCCCGACGAGATCGTGGTCGGCGAAGCGCTCGACTTCTGGCGCGTCGACACGATCGAGCCCGACCTGTTCAGGCTGCATGCCGAGATGAAGCTGCCAGGCGACGCGTGGATCGAGTGGCAAACGGCGCCGTTGGAAGGCGGTGGCAGCCGGATCGTGCAGCGCGCACGGTTCGTGCCGCGCGGGATCTTCGGGCGGCTGTACTGGTGGTCGGTGGTGCCGTTTCACGTGGCCATCTTCCCCGTGATGTTGAGACGCATCGCAGCGGCGACGGGATGATCTGCGCCGGGCTCGGCGCGCTCCGTACCATCGGAGCATGTCGTCGTCTCGGTTGCGCCAGGTCGGCGACTCGTTCGTCGGTCTGCTGACCGAGACCTACGGCGAGTGGCGCACGCATCGCACCATCCGACTCGGAGCGGGCCTGGCCTACTACGGGTTGTTCGCGCTCGTTCCGCTGCTGGCGGTGAGCCTGTCGCTGGCGGGCGTCATCTTCCAACAAGAGGATGTCCAGGACTACCTGACGCAGCGGTTGGCAGCGATCTTCGGTGCCGACGCCGGTGACACCAGCGCCGCGCTCGCCGAGGTTCTCGACGGATTCGACTCGCTGGTCGGTCTCGGCGTCGTCGGCGCCGTGTCGCTCGTGTTCACCGCGTCTCTCCTCGTGCTGGCACTCCAGGATGCCCTGAACGCGATCTGGGAACGTCCGGTGCGCGCCGGCATCCGCACCACAATCGCCCGTCGCGCATTGGCGTTCCTCGTCGTCGTCGGGGCGGGGGCGGTGCTGATGTTGTCGTTCGCCCTCAACGCCGTGACGGCGCTGTTCTCGCGGCTCGTTCCCGATGTTGCCGTCGTCGAATCGCTCGGCGAACTGATCGGCACTGCCGCCTCGTGGGCGCTCGGAATCGGTGTGGTGGCGCTGTTGTTCCGGTACCTGACCGAGGTGCGGGTGCCATGGCGCAGCGTGCTGCCCGGGGCGGCGGTCACCGCTCTGCTCGTCGCCGTCGGCACGGTCGCCATCGGTGCCTACCTGCGCCGATATGCGGCGACGTCGTTGCTCGGTGCCACCGGAAGCGTGTTCCTCCTGCTCCTGTGGATCTACTACGAAGCCCAGATCATCCTCGCCGGCGCCGAGTTCACGCGCGTGCTCGCCACACGCGGCATCGATCCGATCTGGCCCGCGACGCTCGACGCGCCGTCGTGACGGCAACGGTCGTTCGTCACTGGTGGTGAAGCGCCGCGGCGTCGATACTCGGAGCATGACTCCTCGACCGGCCGCCAGCCCGTGTTCGTACCGAGGGTCCGATCGTGGCTGAGCTTCGTGTCTTCTCGGCCAAGCCCTACGACCGCGCTGGCTTCGATGTCGCCAATGCCCACCACGATCACCACATCGTCCACCTCGACGCTCGTCTCGACGAGTCGACCGCCGAGTTGGCCGCCGGAGCCGACGCGGTCTGCGTGTTCGTCAACGACGACGTGTCGGCGGGCGTCCTCGAGTCACTCGCTGGCGCAGGTGTGCGCTGCGTGGCGCTGCGATGCGCCGGTCACAACAACGTCGATCTTGCCGCCGCACAACGGCTCGGCATCGTGGTGGTGCACGTGCCGGCCTACTCACCCAACGCAGTCGCCGAACACACGCTGGCACTGATCCTCGCGCTGAACCGTCGGATCCACCGCGCCTACAACCGTGTTCGTGACGGAAACTTCGCTCTCGACGGCCTGGTCGGGTTCGACCTCGCCGGCAAGACCGCCGGCGTGGTCGGCACGGGACGCATCGGTGCAATCGTGGCCCGACTGCTGTGGCACCTGCGCTGTCGAGTCGTGGCGTTCGATCCGGTCCGCAACGAGGGTCTGGTCGAACTCGGCATCGAGTACGTCGAACTGCCGCAGCTGCTCGCCGAGAGCGATCTCATCACGCTGAACTGTCCGCTCACACCCGACACTCATCACCTCATCGGGGCATCGAGCATTGCCTCGATGACTCGTGCGCCGATGCTCGTCAACACCGGCCGGGGCGCACTGATCGACACGCAGGCAGCCATCGACGGGCTCAAGTCCGGTGCCATTGGCTCGCTGGCACTGGACGTGTACGAGGAGGAGGCAGATCTGTTCTTCGAGGATCGCAGCGACGAGATCATCGACGACGACGTGTTCTCCCGACTGCTCACCTTCCCCAACGTGCTCATCACCGCCCATCAGGCATTTCTCACGCACGAAGCGCTGGCGGCCATCGCCGACACGACGCTGGCCAACGTGACCTCGGTGTTCGCCGACGGGCCGATCGGCAACCAGGTCCTCGCCTGACGTCGCCGATCGTCAGGCGGTGGCGCGCCGAACGCGCCGGGCGCAGGACCGTAGAATTCGTGTACAGCGATCGGGCTCGCCCGAGTTCGAAGGAGATCCCATGTCGAACGACGATTCCGACCGACCGGCGACCGTGTCCGCCGCGATCCCGAACTCGGCTGCGGGGCCGGTGGTCGTTGGCGTCGACGGCTCACCGAATGCCCGCCGCGCAGTGGCGGTGGCGGCGAGTCTCGCGGGGTCGTTCGACACCGAACTGGTGGTGATCCACGCAGTGGGGCTGATGTCGGTGATCGATGGACGACACGTGCCGTCCGAGGGCCATCGCGACGCCATCGAGCGGCTCGTGCGAACCGAATGGTGTAGCGGGCTCGACGCAGACCCGTCGCTGCGATGGCGAGCGGAGGTGGTCGACGGGAGCGCGCCCGACGCATTGGTGTCGCTGGGTGACGACCTCGATGCGTCGTTCGTGGTGGTCGGCTCGCGCGGAGTGGGCAACGATGAGACGCTGGGAAGCACGAGTCATCACGTCGTACTCCAGTGCGCCCGGCCGGTCGTGGTGGTGCCGCCGCCTGACGCCGACGAGTGACCGTGCCGCCTGCGCCTGGGCACCGGTGCTGTTCAGGCGGCGGACTTCTCGAGGATGTGCACGCCGCAGGCCGATCCGAGACCGATGACGTGCGCGAGCCCGACCTTTGCGCCCTCGATCTGTCGGTCGCCCGCTTCACCGCGCAGGTGATGGCAGATCTCCCAGATGTTGGCGATGCCCGTGGCCGAGATCGGGTGACCCTTCGACTGCAGGCCGCCGGACACGTTGACCGGCAGAGCGCCGTCGCGCCACGGCGCCCCCGAGTTGAAGAAGTCGACCGCGCCGCCTTCCTCGCACAATCCGAGGTTGTCGTAGTGCACCAACTCAGCCGTGGCGAAGCAGTCGTGCAACTCGACGAGATCGAGATCATCGGGGCCGACTCCGGCCTGCTCGTAGGCGGACTTCGCTGCGTTGCGGGTGAGCGTGTTGACGTCGGGGAGCACCTGGCAGGCCTCCTGCCACGGATCGGAGGTGAGCACCGACGCCGACACCTTCACAGCTCGGCGCTGCTGTTCGATTGACAGCGTCTTGAGCTTCTCGCCGCTGACGACCACAGCGGCCGCCGCACCGTCGCAGTTGGCCGAGCACATCGGGCGGGTGTTGGGGTAGGCGATCATCATGTCGCCCATGATCTCCTCGAGCGTGAACCGCTTGGAGTAGGCCGCCAGCGGGTTGAGCGTGGAATGAGCGTGGTTCTTCTCGGAG
>JBGTEH010000345.1:0-4012 GCA_041747915.1 Ilumatobacteraceae bacterium | reverse complement strand
TCGTCGGTGGGGTCGTCCTGGGCCGTTCGCAGTGCACGGCGTCCTCGCCGGTAGGTAGCGGTCAGGCCCTCCGCGATCGCGTCGAATCCGCCGGGGAGGTCCCACTCCTGCGACGTGTTCCTGGCCTCGACGAGGAGGTTGCGTGCGTTGATGATCCGTTCGTCGCCCGCTTCGATTGCGCTGGTCGCCTCGGCGGCGAGGATCGCCTGGCGATCGCGGACCGAGCGAAGTTGGCTGTCGAGTCCGTGCGCCGCCAAGAGGTTGTCGAGGGTGGCGAGGAGGGCGTGCGCGTCTCGCATCGCGGAGAGTTGGTTGGCGGCATCGCGAACCAACCGGTCGAACGGTCGGAACTCGTCGCCGAGCGCGGGTTGCACCAGACGAGCGAGGCCGCGGGTCTCCTTGCAGCGCTTGCGAACATCGTGCACCGCAGACACGACATCGGCTGAGCCGTCGATCACTGCGTCGAGCTGTTCGATCGCCGCGTCGAGGCGCCGGACGGCAATGCGCGGAACCTCGCTCCGCACCGCCTCCGCAGGATCGAGCACATACGCCATCGCCCCAGTCAAACCGTCACACGGTGCCGGTTCAAACGTGACGCTTTCCGTCGCGACTGACCTTCAGGCTCGGAACGCCGTGAGTACGTCGGCGAGCCATTCGATCGCGGCTCGGGTGATCGGGTCGACCACCAGTTGGATATGGGCGGCGCCGGCAGCTTCGAACTCGCGCAACTGGTCGGCCAGCGCCGATGGTGAACCCCTCAGCGGGCTCACGGTGTCGAAGTCGTCGTAGTCGCCCATCACTCGACCCATTCCACCGTCGAGCTGTACGAGGACCGCCGCGGTCGCCTCGATCGATCCGGTCCGTCCGCACGCCGCGATCAAGGAGTCGACGCGTTCCTTCTCGCGCCGGAATCCCGCAACCGAGTTGCCGTACTGGCTCCACCACATGTTCCACGAGTCGACATGGGGGAGTGTGATGTCGAGCATCCGGTCGCCGATCGAACCGACCATCAGCGGTGGGCCCGACTCGCTCGATCGTGGGGACAGGATGCATCGGTCGGCGTCGTAGTAGTCGCCGTGAAAATCGATCGAGCCATCGCGCAGCAGGGAACGGATGATCGTGAACGCCTCGGCGAACCGGCCGACGCGATGGTCGTAGGCGAAGCCGAACGCGTCGTACTCGCGACGATTCCACCCGGCGCCGAGGCCGAGAATGAGACGTCCACCGGAGATCGCGTCGACGGTCGTCGCCTGCTTGGCCAGCATCGCGGGAGCGTGAAAGCTGGTCGACGCCACGAGCGGGCCGATCTGGATCGTCGAGGTCGACGCAGCGATCGCTGCAAGCGACGTCCAAACCTCCCACGGCCCTCGATCGCCGACCTCCAATTCGTACAGCAGATGATCGCCGAGCCAGATCGAATCGAATCCGATGGCCTCTGCTGTTTGGGCCATCGCGATCAGCTCGGGGAAGGGCACTTCCCACTCGACTTCGGGGAGCTGTACGCCGATCTTCATGCGGGAAGTGGTCACGAACGGAATGTAGCCACCCACCGTGAATGAACTCTTGGATTCCTGCTCAAGTTGCCAGTCCGAGGTGCCGATACGGGGTTACCTTTCGGTCACGGCTGCTCGTCGGTCGGTGGACTTTCAGCAGTACGACGTCGAGGAGCAATGATGGGTCGCAGCAAGTGGAATCGGCCGGTCAGTGCACTGATCGCAGTATCGGTGATCGTTGCCGGATGCAGTTCCGACGATGACTCGTCGTCGGAGAGCACAGTGGCGCCGGCGACGACCGAGGCCAGTGCTCCGACCACGGAGGAGGGCCTCACCGGCGAGGGCTTGGAGCTCGGACTCCTCGCCCCGTCGCCCGGATTGCTCGCCACGCTGTTCCTCGGCCAGGAGCGCGGCAGCGGATTCGCCGTCGACGACGTGAACGACGGTGGCGGCGTGCTCGAAGGCCCGCTCGCGATCACGAACTCGGTCGCCGAGCCCGGCGCCGAACCGACTGCCAACGTCCAGGCCGCAGTTGACGCCGGCGCTCAGTCCCTGATCGGTCCTGGTGGATCAACCGACATCATCGAAGTTCGCGACGAGATCGCCTCGCTCGGCTCGACCGCCTGCAGTGCGTCGGCGTCGCTCCCCGGCGCCACGCTCGGCCAGGAAGATCTTTCACTTGTCCGCACCGTCCTGCCCGACGATGTGACCAGCACGTACCTCGCCACCAACATCATCGCCCGACGCGACGAAGTCGCCCCCGGCGCGGCCTGGAAGGTGGCGATCGTGGCTCGCAGCGATGCGTACGGCCAGTCGGTCGGCAACAGCCTTGCGGCGATCCTGCAGTCAGCGGGTCTCCAGCCCGCCGTGATCGGCTACAACCCGCGCCGGGTGACGTTCACCGGCACCGCCCAGGAAGTGGTGGCCCTCGATCCCGATCTGAGCATCCTGGTGACCTACGAAGAAGGCGCCAACCTGTTGTCGGCGCTCGTGACCGCCGGAGTCGACCCGGCCAAGATGGTCGGCCTCGATGCGTTCTTCCAACCTCGTATCGCCGACCTGGCGACGGCCGGAACGTCGGCCGACGCAGTGGATGGTTTCCAGGCACTCGGCGCGATGGGTAACAAGGCGTTCCTCGAGCGCCTGTACGACGACGACCCCAACGGTCAGGTCGCCAACGCTGCACAGGCCTACGACTGCGCCGTCATGCTGTCGCTCGCCACCGCAACAGTTGATGCCGGCGAAGCCGACTCGCTCGCCCAGGCCCTGATCGACGTGACCGGTGACGGTGTCACCTGCACCACCTACGCCGATTGCCTCGACAAGCTGAACGCCGGTGAGAACATCAACTACGACGGTGTCTCCGGCCAGATCCAGCTCGACGAGAACGGCGACCCGACGTTCGCCCGCTTCACCACGGCGATGCTCGAAGGTGGCGTCGTTTCCACTATCGAGAGCACCGACGTCAACATTGCCGACATCCGCCGCCAGCAGGAGGCTTATGCCGCAGCCGCGTTCTACACCCAGCTCCAGCTCGCGCTGCAGTACCTGGGCTTCTACACGGGCCCGATCAACGGCATCAACACGCCCGAGACTCAAGCTGCCCTAGCCGCCTTCCAGGCCTCGGTCGGCCTTCCGCCGAGCGGCGTGTGGGACGAGGCGACTGCGGCTGCCATGGCCACTGCGCTCGGTGAGGACGCCGCGCTGCTGGCCGAATCCACGCGCGACATCCAGCAGCTGATGACCGATCTGGGCTACTACGCCGGCCCGATCGACGGCATCTGGAACCAGGAACTGACCGATGCCATCAAGGCGCTGCAACGTGACCTCGGTGTGCCGGAGACAGGCGTCTTCGACTCCGCCACGCTGCAGGCCATCTACGCCCAAGGCCTCGCGACGGGTTCCGCAACCACTACGACCGTCCCGCCGGAAGCGACCGTCCCGCCGGCAACGACCGTCCCGCCGGAAACGGCACCTCCGGTCACCACACCGCCGGTCACCGCCCCGCCCGAAACAACGACGCCGCCGCCACTGGATCCGACGCAGCCAACTCTGCAGGAGGCGCTCGCCGCCGACGGGCGATTCACTGGCTACCTTCGGCTGCTGCAGGCGGCGGGGTACCCCGACGACTTCAACCGCTTGGCGGCCTACACGCTCTTCGCCCCGACCGACGAAGCGCTCGCGGCGGCGGGAGTGGACGTCGACGCGCTGATCGCCGCTGACACACCCGACGAGTTGTTCGCCCTTCTCGCCGGCACCGCTGCAGAGGGGCGTTTCACCACCGCCGGCTTGAGCGATCCTGCCAACTCCCCGCTGGAGATGGTGAGCGGCGAGCGGTTCGATCTCGTCGTCGAAGCCGACGGCAGGTTGACGATCGACGGATCGACCATTGAGTCGCCCGAGATCGCGGCGAAGAACGGCATCATCCACGCGATCACTTCGCTCGACCTCAGCTGACCCAGACCGCGTAGTGTCGTGGCCATGTCGCGACAGGAGGCCGCCATCTTCGACCTCGATCG
>JBGTEH010000344.1:0-7715 GCA_041747915.1 Ilumatobacteraceae bacterium | reverse complement strand
GTGACGGCGTCGGACATGGCGGTGACGGTAGCCCGGCCCCCGGTGCTCGCGCACGCCGGGCTATCGTGCGGGCCGCATGAGTGATCTGTCGTTCACCCACCTCGATCCGCTCGGTCGCGCCCGGATGGTCGACGTCACCCCCAAGGAACCCACTCACCGGCGCGCCGTGGCGCGCTGCAAGGTGTTCATGAAGCCCGAGACCACCGCTGCGATCGCCAACCGCGAGGTCAAGAAGGGCGATGTGCTCTCGGTCGCCCGTGTCGCCGGTATCCAGGCGGCCAAGCGAACCTCGGACATGATCCCGCTGTGCCATCCGCTGCTCGTCGGGTCGGTGTCGGTGAACTTCGAGATCGGCGACGACTTCGTTGCCATCGAGGCCCAGGTCGACACCGTCGACCGCACCGGCGTCGAGATGGAAGCGCTCCATGCATGCAGCGTCGCGGCGCTCACCGTGTACGACATGTGCAAGTCCGCCGACCGGGCGATGGTGATCGGCGAACTGGCTCTGTGGGAGAAGACGGGCGGACGATCAGGGGTCTATCGCCGCTCCGACGGAGTCACCGACGCTGGTGTCGAGGATCTCGCGACGTGACCGACGTCTCACCCAACATTGCGCTGACCGTCACAATTGTCGTAGAATCGTCACACACCGTGCGGACCACCACGCACGGTACCCATTCGATGACCACCATGACCTCCTCTCACTGAATCCATGGCTCAACTCGTCCTCCTCGTCGTAGCGGCTGCTTGGGCCGCTGTTCTGATTCCGCCGATGCTCAGATCCCGTGTCGAGAATCGCCCGAACTCCTCGGTCACGGACTTCCGCCGACAACTCAGCACCCTGCAGGGCACCTCTGCGCCGAATCGGGGCGGTATGCGAACGATCGGCCGCCCGCTGGCACAGTCGCCGCTACACCGCCCGGCCGCAGCTGGTCGACCCGGACAGTCGAGCCACTCCCATCATCGTCAGGCATCGCTGCAAAACGGCACGACCACCGCACCGCATCGGGCTCCTCGAACGATCGAGGCGCGCAGCCAGTCACAGTTCCGATCCCACGGTGATCCGAGCGGCCAGCACCATCGTCAGACGTTGATGGAGCGCGAGGCTTCGACAAGTCGCCAGACCCGATCCGTCGACCCCCGCAACGATGTCCGCCGCCGCCGAACGAACGTGCTGTTCCTCCTCGTGATCTCCACGGCGTGCACGCTCTTTCTCGCCGCCACGACGTCATCGACGGTGATGCTCTACGTCTTCGCGTTGTGCTTTCTCGCCCTGTGTGGCTACGTGTACCTCCTGGCCCAACTCCGCCAGCGTGAGGCGTCCGGTTGGAGCGACGACTGGATCGACCGGTACTGATCCCGGGCGCGCGTTGCCGAGGTCGTTGACCTCCTTCGCGGCGATTCTGACCGCGCGCTCGTGGCGCTCACCGGTACACTCGCCGGAGCATTTGGGGCTATAGCTCAGTTGGTAGAGCGCGTCGTTCGCAATGACGAGGTCAAGGGTTCGATTCCCTTTAGCTCCACAAGTCCGTTTCCAGACGTTCGCCGAAGAAGGATGGTCGGGTCCGCAAAGGGATGTGGCGGGCGACGTACCGCGACGCTGCCGGCAGGACCAGGCGAGTGTCGGCGTCGACACGTGCGCAAGCCGAAGCACGACGCGGCGAGACACTCGCCGAGATCGAAGACGCACCGAAGGTTCCCAGCCGCTTCTCGCGCGACACCACGGTCGCGGAGTTGACCGAGTGGTGGCTCGATTCGGTGGCGCGCCATCAGGTGAGGACCTCGACGCTCGACAGCTATCGACGCTTCGCCGGCTACCTTGCCGATGACATCGGTGCGCTCCCCGTCGTCGAGGTCGGCGCCGAGACGATCACGGCCTGGCAGTCGAAGTTGCTCGACCGATACGCACCGTTCACCGTGCTCAACTGCCGCAAGGTCTGCCGCCAGGCGTTCATGGAAGCGGTCAAGGTCGGCCTCATCGCTTCCAGCCCGTTCGATCTGGTGAAGGCCCCGAAGGCCAAGCGGGTGAATGCCGGCCGAGCGCTCACACCCGTGAGGCCAAAGCACTCATCCGCGCCGCCGAACCACTCCGGCTCGGTGCGGCAGTCACGCTGCTGTTCTGCCAAGGCTGGCGAGCGAGCGAGGTGCTCGGTCTGGCGTGGGAGGACCTCGACCTCGAGGCCGGCACTGCCCAGATCCGGCGCGGTGTCTCGTACTCGGCATCCGTCGTGGGTGCCGAGTGGCCCGAGCATCGCTACGAGGGCGAGGTCGTGTCGATGGTGTTCACGACCAGCCATGGCGGACTTGCCAACCGCCAGGCGGTGACCAAGGAGATCGGACGTGCCGCCAAGGCGGCGGGCCTCGATCCGACTGGTCTCGCGAGCCACAGCGGTCGCCGCACCGTGGTGACAGCGCTGTACGCCCACGGTGGGCTCGACCTGGCCGACGTCGCCCGACATGTCGGACACGCCAACCCGTCGACGACGGTGGGCTACGTCCGCAGCCTTGGTCACCGCCCGTCGGACACTGCTCGCCGGGCAGCTCAATTGCTCGACCCGTCGATGAGCTGACTGGCGTGCGCGGAGTCAGTCGGCGTTGTCGACGCGAGTGATGAAGTTGGCGAGGTACTCCACGGCGGCGTCGACGTCGCTTGGGGCATCGGGGTGTGCATCGCTGAGGCGCGGGTAGTCGCGTCGCCACGACGCTCTGGCTTCGACTGCCGGCGGCCAGGTGTGGAGCTGGCGGCGCGCGAACGTCTGCAGCGGCGGCCTTCACGTCGGCGAGCTGTTCTGGCTCAAGGAGCGCTTCGAGCAGCCAGATGTCGATCACGTCGCGGACACGGTCGTTGCTGCCCGCTCGGGACTCCGTGCAGGCGTGCAGCTTCTGAGCAATCTGGAACGGGATGTCGAGGCACGGCACCAGCCCGGGCGGATCGATCGAGAACGAGGCGAGCGCAATCCCTGCTGGTTCGACGAGTTCGTGGTGGCGAGCCGAGGTCTCGTCGATCGCAACTTCGAACACGATCGAGCCGAAATGGTGGTTGGCCTCGAGGCTCACGCCTCCGTGTTGTTGATTGCGCCGCGACCGGCTGCAGTGTCTATGGCCTGGCGCAGGAGGTACTCGGGAACGAGGTCGACGCAGTCGTCGAGCGTCCTTCGGATCGTGGTGAGCACGATGGCGTCGAACCGGGTGATGTCGCCGTCGGCGAGGTCGCTCTTGTGGAGTTCGTACTTCTCACCCCCGGCGCGGCTGATCCGATAACTGGTCGGGATGGTGATGTGGATCGCCGTTGGGTTGATGTCACACAACTCGTGAACGAGAAGTGCTGAGTCGTGTGAGATCACGCCGCGACCCGCCGCCCAGAACCGGGAGAGGATGAACTCGTCGTACCGGTCCCGAGGAAGTTCGGGCACGCGGTAGACGCCGTAGTATGTCCACACCCGACCTCCCATGTTGAGAGCGCATAGTGCCCTGATGTGCGCTCAGCGCCAGTGGAACTCTGGCCGCGCGACGTTGATGGGTATGAGGTGCTCGACGCTAACGCCCGACTGAGTGAAGTCTCAGAGGAACTGGACCGCGCCGTGCAGTGGTCGGATGTGAGCGTCGTCTCCGGGTACGTGGACGGGGCAGACTGCTCCAGTACCAGTACGCCCCTGAGCGACATCGAGACGGGCAGCCAACTCGGCCAGGCTATTGCTTCGCCATGCCGAGGCTCGTAGAGACGAACCGCTAGCGTCTCGGCGCACAAAATGCAAGCCCTTCGCTCGCGTCGGGCTTCGCGACAACAGCATCATGGCGGGACCCGACCGCGGCAACCGGAGCTCAGTCGGTTTCGTCGTGATCGGGGTCGGCAGTGTCAGCTTCTGAGCCGACGACTTGGAAGTTCGCGTCGAGTTGCACGTCGACTTCTGTTCCGTCGTCGAGTGTGACCTCGATCTCGTAGTAGCTCTCCTCATCGCCGACTTCGGTTCCGGTCACGCGACCTTGGCCGGTGGAGGCGAGTGCTGCGTCGCTGGCTTTCTGCAGGTCGGTGCCCGTGATCGGTGTGTCGATTTCGGTGTCGGTGTCGTCACTCGCGCTTGCGCTGACCGCAGCGACGCCTGCTGTGGCGAGTCCTGCGACCGTGGCGGCTACTGCGACGGCGATTCGTGTGGTGCGTCTCATCGGGTCCTCCTCATCGGGTGTGAGTTCATAGGGTTCGAGCGCAGCGTACGAAGTGTGACCTGACGCTACGCTGAAGCACTGCGGGTGGTGGTCAGGGGACGAGTGGTAGTTCGACCACGAACCGGGTTTCGGCGCGGCTGTCGAGGTCGACGGTGCCGTGGTGGCCTCTGATGATGTCGCGAACGATTGCGAGTCCGAGTCCGGTTCCACCGGTGTCGCGTGCTCGGGCGTCGTCGAGGCGGGTGAATCGTTCGAAGATGGCGTCACGATCGTCGGGTGAGATTCCGTCGCCATCGTCGCTGACCGTGAGCAGTACACGACCGTCGGCCTCGTCGAGGACGACAGTGACTGTCGATGCGGCGTGTCGTTCAGCGTTGTCGAACAGGTTGCGGACCGCTCGTGCGAGTTGGTGTGGGTCCCCGATGGTCTGGGCCGCAGTTACTCCCTTGAGGTCGACTGCTACTCGCCCTCGCTCACGGAGACGACGCGCCTCGCGGAGCACGATGTCGTCGAGGTCGACCGGCCGGAAGTCTGAGTCGACGATGCCGTCGTCCGCGCGCGCGAGGTGCAGCAGGTCTTCGACGAGTTGTTGTAGGTCGATGGTTTCGTCGAGCACGCTCTGTTCGGTTCTGGAGGGGTCGGAGGGTTCACCGGATGCGAGGTCGACTTCGAGTTCGGCGCGGATCCGGGTGAGTGGGCTGCGGAGTTCGTGGGATGCGTCGGCGACGAAGCGTTGTTGGCGGCTGATGGCGCCTTCGAGCCGGTTAAGGGTTTCGTTCATCGTGTGGGCGAGGCGGTCGATTTCGTCCCCGGTGGCCGGTTCGGCCACCCGGCGTCCGAGGTTGGAGCCGGTGATCTCTGCGAGCTCTCTGCGCATTTTCTCGACTGGTCGGAGCGTTCGCCCGGTGAGCCACCAGGTGAGCGCACCGAGGAGGACGACCACTGCTGGCACCGTGACGGCAAGGAGCCCCGACAGGATTGTCACCGGGTCGGTGACGTCATCGTTGTTGACGCCGACTATCAAGGTCACCTGTGCCGAGCCCGAATTGATGTGACGAACGAGGACTCGAAACGCTTCGGGTCGGCCCGCAACGTTCGAGATGTTGCGGATGCCTGACCGCAGCGACGTGATCGGCTGAGCGCCGGCAAGGTTCGATGATGAACTCAGCACCACTTCGTTGGAGTCGACGACTTGGATCAGCAGATCCTCGTCGGCGGAGAGTCGCGTCGGGAGCGTGTCGCCGACGACCGCTGCGATCGTGTCGGCGCGTTGGTTGAGACCCTCGTCGAGATTGTCGGTGAGTTGCCACCGGAGCACTGTCGCCATCAGCAATGAGACCCCGATCAGGAGGCCGGCCGACATCGCGACCGCGAGGGCGGTGATCCGAAACCGAATCGTGCGGCGCATCCGCTCTTAGCCCCCGTCAGCTGCGAGTCGATAGCCGGCCCCGCGGATCGTTTCGATCGATCGACGATCGAACGGGTCGTCGATTGCGGTGCGGAGTCGGCGGATGTAGACCTCGACGATGTTGAGACCGCCGTCGAAATCGTATTGCCAGACGCCGTCGAGGATCTCCTGCTTGGTGACGACTTGGCCGGCTCGGCGGATGAGGAACTCGAGGACGTCGAACTGCCGGGCTGTCAGGATCACTTCGGTTTCGCCACGCCACACTCGCCGGCCGACCGGATCGATCCGCAGGTCGCCGGCGCTGGCGGGGACCGGTTCGGTGCGGCCGCCGACGCGGCGCAACATCGATCTCACCCTGGCGATCAGGACGGGGAACGAGAATGGTTTGGTGAGGTAGTCGTCGGCGCCGGCGTCGAGCGCTTCGGCCTCGTCGAGGTCGCCGTCTTTGGCGGTGAGCATGATGATCGGGGTCCATACCTTTCGGGCACGGAGGTCGGCGCAGACCTGGAAGCCGTTGCGGCCCGGCAGCATGATGTCGAGCAGGATCAGGTCGTAGCTGCCTTCGGTTGCGAGCCAGAGACCATCGATTCCGTCGAACGCGACATCAACGGTGAAGCCCTCCGCGTCGAGACCGCGTTTGACGGCTGTGGCGATCTTGATGTCGTCCTCGACGAGCAGGATTTTCATCGCCGGCCCTTCGCAAGTAGTGGGTTCAGCTGACGAGCTTCGCACATTGAACCTGAACGGCAGCTGACCAAGTCGCCTTCTGCTTCAGGTGCGACGAGTCGTTGTCCTGCGTTGGGCGCGGTGCTTTGGCGGTTTGCGGTCACTCGTCGCGAAGCAGCTCGGTGGGCTCGAGGCCGTTGACCAGTCGTGAGGCGGCGGTGGTCGAGGCGATGGTGGCGAGGAGAACCAGACCGACGGCGAGGGCGACGCCGTTGATGGGGACGGCATAGTTGGGGGTGAGGACGAACAGGGGTCGGAGCACAGCGACGAAGTAGGAGCCCATCACGACGCCGACGATGACGCCGACGATGGCGCCGACCACTGCGACGGTGGCGGCTTCAAGGGTGATGAGTCTTCGGATGGTGGACGGCTCGAGGCCCTGCGCGCGAAGGGTGATGTATTCGCGGCGGCGCTGAAGGAGGAGGCCGAAGACGAAGATTGCGATGGTCACCACGGCCATGGCGAGGGAGAAGGTGGAGTCGAGTTGGACGAGGCCGGCGATGTTGAGCGCAGCGAGGCTCGACTGGTCGCTGGCAAGGGTGGTGGCTCGCGTTTCGATCTGGAACTCGCCGCTCGTGTTGTCCTGGAGTGACGCGACTGCCGTGCTCAGTCCGGCGTTGTCGTCGCGCTCGGTCCTTGCGAGGAAGAAGTCGGGGTTCTTCGACGGCACGGCGGAGGTGTGGGCCGAGATTGCCATGACGGCGTCGGCACCGTCGGGGAACCCGGGGAGGCGTTCGAACAATGCGACGATGTGGAGAGGGACCTCCACTTGGGCCTCGGTGGCGCGGGCGAGCACCACCTGCAGGGTGTCACCGACCTCGGCCTTGAGGAAGGCCGCCATGTCTTGGCTCACGAGGACGGCGGTGGGGTCGTCGCGCAGGGCTCGGAAGGCGTCCTGCGGGCTGCCGTGGGTGAAGCGGCTCCCGGTCAACGGGGCGACGACTGGGTAGCTGGTGGGGTCGACGGCGGCCAGGTTGGCGGGGTCAGAGGTGCGGGCGCTGCGGAGAATGACGTTGCTGAGTTCGTACACGACAGGGGTAGCGGCAGCGATGCCACGGGTTTGGAGGACGTTGACGTCGTCGGTGGTGTAGGCCCGGGCGGAGGTGGGGCTGGGGGTGATGCGGATGTCGGCGCCGTTCGCGTAGCGGGCGTCGCGGACCTTGGCGGCGTCGTAGGACGCGGTGAAGGCCGCCAGGCACGTCGCCAGCGCGACGATGAGCGTGACGATGAATGCGCCGTTGCTGATGGACCAGGGTCGCCGTCCGATGCTGAGTCGGTAGAGGCTGGGCAGCGGACGACCGACGGCGGCGGTCGACCGCGGCTGGGTCCGCCCGAGCAGGGCGCCGACGACGTGGGCGCCCAGGAGGCTGCCGGTGATCCACACCGCGAGGGGCAGCACGAGGAGGGCCACGTTGAG
>JBGTEH010000343.1:0-4634 GCA_041747915.1 Ilumatobacteraceae bacterium | reverse complement strand
ACGTGCAGCGCATCGAGGGTCTCGAACTCGCCCTGACGGCGCAGGACGGCCCCGCGCAGAACTACCTCCTCATCGGCTCCGACAGCCGGGAAAATGCCGACCCGAACGCCGCCGACTTCGGCGGGATCGGCGACGTCAACGCGGTTTCGGGACGGCGCTCCGACACGATCATGATCTTGCGTCAGGAAGCCGACGGCAACGGCGCGTCGATCGTCAGCTTGCCGCGCGACCTGTGGGTCAACATCGCAGGGCGCAACAGCGCCAGTCGTATCAACTCCGCCTACAGCGATGGCACCGACGTGCTCGCCACAACGATCACCCAGGAACTCGGGATTCCGATCAACCACGTGGTCGACATCGACTTCAGCGGATTCAAGGAACTCGTCGACGCGATCGGTGGCACGCAGGTCTGTTTCTTCTATGCCACGAGAGACAAGAACACGGGCCTCGATCAGCAGCCGGGCTGTCACATCCTCGACGGGATCGCGTCGCTTCAGTACGCGCGCAGCCGCTACTACGAGGAGTTCCGCGACGGCGCATGGCAGACCGATCCTCGATCCGACCTCGGGCGGATCGAGCGTCAGCAGAAGTTCTTGCAGGACACCGCCGACGCCACGATCCAGCAGCTGCAGTCCGACCCGTTCCTGGCCTCGAAATTGATCGATGCCGGAACCGCCACGGTGCGCATGGATCCGGGTCTCGACCCGATCGCGGCGGCCGGCACGCTGCGCAAGGCGTTCGCGGCGGGCCTGAACAAGTATCAGCTCCCGGTGGTCGGCGCGACCAAGGAGGGCAACGCCGTGTTGGTGCTCGGCGACGGTGCCGAACCCATTCTCGACTACTTCCGCGGCGTCGGGCCACCACCACCCGTGATCGAGCAGTGAACCCTGCTGTGAACTCTGCTGTGAACTGTGCTGTGAACTCTGCTGTGAACTCTGCTGTGAACTCTGCCAGGGCCCTATACTCCGGCCCGTCATGAAGGCTTTGATCCTCGCGGGCGGTGCCGGCACGCGTCTGCGGCCGATCACCCACACCCGGGCCAAGCAGCTGGTGCCGGTGGCCAACACTCCGATTCTGCACTACGGGATCCGCTCGATGGTCGCTGCGGGGATCACCGACCTCGGTGTCATCGTCGGCGACACCCGCGACGAGGTCATGGCTGATCTGGGCGATGGATCCCAGTTCGGCGCGTCGATCACGTTCATCCCCCAGGACGAGCCGCTCGGTCTGGCCCACTGTGTGCTGATCGCACGTGAGTTCCTCGGCGACGACGACTTCGTCATGTACCTCGGCGACAACCTGCTCGAACAGGATCTCGAAGCGTTCGTCGACGCGTTCGAGACAGAACGTCGCACCGACCACCCCCCGGCAGCGCAGATCCTGCTCAAGGAGGTGTCGGATCCTCACCGGTTCGGCATCGCCTCGCTCGATGCGGCGGGCAACGTCGTCCACCTGGTCGAGAAGCCCGACGATCCGCCGTCGAACCTCGCGCTGGTCGGCGTCTACCTGTTCGATCGAGAGATCCATGACGCAGTGGCCGCCATCGACCCCTCCGAGCGGGGCGAACTCGAGATCACCGACGCCATCCAATGGCTGATCGATCACGGTCGACGGGTGCGTATGGAGATCCTCACCGGCTGGTGGATCGACACGGGCAAACTCACGCCCCTGTTGGAAGCGAACCGGTTGATCCTCGAAACGATCGCCCGTCGCATCGACGGCGAGGTCGACGCGGATTCGTTCATCGACGGTCGTGTCGTGGTCGAGGCCGGGGCCGAGATCGTCAACTCGACGATCCGCGGTCCGGTGGCGATCGGGCCCGGAACCAGGATCGTCGACAGCTTCATCGGCCCCTTCAGCGCGATCGGCGCCGACTGTGAGGTCCGTCATTCCGAGATCGAGCATTCGGTGGTGATGGACCGCAGCCAGATCATCGACATCCCGCGGCTCGAAGACAGCCTCATCGGTAGTGATGCGGTCGTCTCTCGAACCAAGCGCAAGCCTCGTGCGATCCGCTTGATGGTCGGCGACCATTGCCAGATCGACGTGGAATGAACATCGTCGACTTCACCTCGCGACCGGGCGCGATCGACGGGTTGACGATCGTCACCATGAAGCAGGTCACCGACGAGCGAGGTACCGTTCGTGAGCTGTTCCGCCGATCAGCGTTCGTCGATGCCGGAACGCCGTTCGGGCAGATCGAACAGATCAACGTCACGCTGACACACCTCGGAGCTGTGCGCGGCATGCACGCCGAGCAGATGACGAAGCTCGTCGGGGTCGCCCACGGGAGCGCCCACGCCCTTTACGTCGACGGTCGCCCCGGCTCACCGACCTTCGGTCTGATCGAAGAGGTCGCCCTCGAGCTCGGCGTTCAGGTTCTCGTGCCGAGCGGCGTGGCCAATGGCTTCCAGGCGCTCGCACCTGCCACGCAGTACGCCTACTGCTTCGATCGCGAGTGGGCGGCGGGCATGCCTGGTTCGGCATTCACTCCGCTCGATCCGCTCGTCGTCGATCGGTGGCCGCTGCCGATCGACCCCCACGATTCGTCGCAGATCTCGGTGAAGGACCGCTCGGCCGTGACGTTCGCCCAACTCAGTCGGGGAGTGCAATCATGAAACTGTTCGTGACCGGCGCTGCCGGGTTCATCGGGTCGAACTACGTGCGTCACGTGTTGGCCACGACCGACCACTCGATCACGATCTACGACTCGCTGACCTATGCGGGCAATCTCGAGAGCATCCGCGACGTGCTCGACGACACCCGCACCGAGTTCTTCCACGCCGACATCTGCGACCACGACGATGTGGCGCGGACGATGGACGGCCACGACGCCGTGGTGCACTTCGCCGCGGAGAGCCACGTCGACCGCTCGATCGAGGACGGCTCGACGTTCGTGCGAACGAACTGCATGGGCACCAACGTGCTCTGCGATGTGGCCAACACCGTCGGGGTCGGCACGTTCCTGCACATCTCCACCGACGAGGTGTACGGCTCGGTCGAGGAGGGTTCGTCGGTCGAGACCGACATCCTCGCCCCGCGCTCGCCGTACTCGGCTGCCAAGGCCGGCTCCGACCTGATCGCACTGTCGTACTTCTCCACCTATGGCCTGCCCGTCGTGGTCACACGTTGTTCGAACAACTACGGGCCGTACCAGTTCCCCGAGAAGGTCATTCCGCTCTTCACGACCAACCTGCTCGATGGCAAGCAGGTGCCGCTCTACGGCGACGGGCTGAACGTCCGCGACTGGATCCACGTCGAGGATCACAACGTCGCGGCCCATCTCGTCCTCGAAGCCGGGACCCCAGGAGAGATCTACAACATCGGCGCCGGCAACGAGGTGACCAACGTCGAGCTCACCCATCGCCTGATTGAGCTGACCGGTCGCGACGAATCGTTCATCCGGCCGGTCGACGACCGCCTCGGCCACGATCGGCGATACTCCGTCGACATCTCCAAGATCACCGGCCTCGGTTGGTCGCTGTCGCGAACGTTCGACGACTCGTTGGCCGCCACGGTCGAGTGGTATCGGGAGAATCGTGCCTGGTGGGAGCCGCTGAAGGCGAAGGCCGGGCTCTGAGGCTCCGGCCGGTGCCGTGAATGGAGAAGCGATGAAGTTGCTCGTCACGGGCGCCGGCGGACAACTCGGTGTCGACGTGGTCGGCTTCGCCGAGCAAGAGGGCGATGACGTGGTCGGCGTCGCGCGATCGGCGCTCGACATCACTGATGTGGCGGCAGTTCGCGAACTGCTCGACGCCGTTCGACCCGATGCTGTGATCAATGCCGCTGCCTACACGGCTGTCGACGCGTGTGAGACCAACGAGGCCACGGCATTCGCGGTCAATGCGGACGCCGTCGGCCACCTCGCCGCGGCGTGCGAGCTCGTGGGGGCGCACCTCGTGCACGTCAGCACCGATTACGTGTTCGACGGCTCGCTCGATCGGCCCTACCGTGAGGACGATCGGACGAATCCCCAGTCGGTGTACGGGCGTTCGAAGCTCGCCGGCGAGCACGCTGCGGGGCCCGCAGCGGCGATTGCACGGACGTCGTGGGTGTGCGGCGAGCACGGCAACAACATGGTCGAACTCGTGCTGCGACTGGCCGCCGATCCCGATCGGCAGTTGGCGTTCGTCGACGACCAGCGAGGCCACCCGACGTTCACCGTCGATCTGGCCGGGGCGCTGCACCGACTCGCTGTCGATCGGCGCGCGGGGATCCATCACGTGACCAATCAGGGAGCGGTGAGCTGGTACCAGTTCGTGCGTGAGGTGTTGACGGCGGCGGGCCACGATCCCGACCGCGTGCGCCCGATCGCGACCTCCGAGCTGCAACCGCCCCGCCCGGCACCGCGCCCGGCGAACAGTGTGCTCGACAACGCCGTCTGGCGCGCCGAAGGCCTGCCGATGCTCCGCGACTTCCGCGTCCCCCTCGCCGAACTCGTCGCCAAGATCACGTGATCCCGAGGAACTCCCTCGCCCGATCCACGCCGTGCAGAGTGATGTCGCCACGGCGGATCGTCGCCCAGTGGGCCCGGTCCATGCGGAACCGGAGGATCTCGTCGGGCACTCCCCGGCGCAGTTCGCGATTGTGGCCGATCTGCTCGTAGCCCAACGACCGCGTCACCCCGAGCGACG
>JBGTEH010000342.1:0-4072 GCA_041747915.1 Ilumatobacteraceae bacterium | reverse complement strand
GCCGGCCCGCCGGTGAGGTGTTGCGCCAGCACCGTGCGGAGTTCGTCGGTGGGCTCGGCGTCGGTCTCGTCGGCGCGCCGGGCGGCCTCCGATGCAACCAGATCGAGACGAGCTTGCGCAACGCGGCGCGCGTAGGACACGGCGTCGTCTTCGTGCTGCAACTGCTGGCGCAGCCCCCGGAGTTCCGACAGCGTCATGTCGCCAGGTTCGGGCGTCTCGATGGTGGTCACGTACTTCCTCCGGACACGGGTGGCAGGATCGCCACCTCGTCTGATGGGCCGATCTGTGTGTCCGCGCCGGCGTCGTCGCCGTTGACCCAGACGCGACAGGTCTTCAACACGTCGCCGAAGTGAGACCCGTATCGCTGCTCGGCGGCGACGAGCACTTCGCTCACCGTGGCGCCGTCGAACACGTCGGTGCCGGTTCCGGCAGCCTCGCGGGCCGAGGCGAACAGACGCATGGTGGCCACGAGGACCAATCTAGCGACGAAGTACCGATCAGGCCGGAACCCCTCCCGGGAGCACGCCCACGACCATGCCGACAGCGGCCACCGTCAGCGTCGCTCCGAGCGCGAGGCGCCGCGTCGAGGACTCCTCGAGTCGGCGGGTCGCGCCGTAATACCCCAACTCTGGTCGCGGCAGCGAGCGAAGTGCCACGAAACCCCATCCGACCAACCACGCCGCGCCCAGCATTGCGATGACCCGCTCGCCGTGGGCCATCGCGCCGAGTCCGTGGGTCCAGCGGTCGCTGACACCGCGCAACGACACGACCAGGTTGAGCGCCACGATCGTCGACAGCGTGGCGGCCCACCGGATCGGCAGACCGGTGCGCGATGTTCCGTCACCGAATCCCGCTCCGACCGATGCCATCGACCATCGCATGCGAGCGCCGGGGCGGATCATGCCGTCCGACATCAGGTAATGGGCCACGGTGAGGGAGAGCTGCGAGGCGAGCAGCACGACGAGGAATTGCGTCGGTGGATGCTCGAACGGCGCCCGACCCGAGAACAAGACGATCAGAACGAGTGCCACGCACAGCATCCGTCGCATGCCTTCGACCGCAACCAACGACCAGGCGGTCTCGCGCAAGGACGGTCGCGTTGCGTCGGGGCCCCACGCTCGGCGAAGCGCCGTGCAACCGTCGCGGGCCCAGGCCACTTCGCCGGTGTCGTCGATCCCCAGCGCAGGGGCAACATCGGGGCGATCGATGCCCAGGACGACAGCCATCGTAGCCGGGAGGGCGACATCACCTCGAAGCGATGCCTGCCGCTGCGCGCTCGACGGTTGTCTCGCCGGTGCGTGCCACAGCGCTAGTGAGACGACGGCGCCCACCGCCAATGCGACAACTTCGAGAGCCAGCGCAGCAACGCCGACGATTCCGTTCAGCGGTGAGGTCACGCGCCATCCGAGCCAGGCGATCCACAGCGCCAGCGCGCCGATGGCGAGCACCCGGCCTGTCCATCTCACCGCTGTCGTCAATGTTCCGCCCGCCGTCTCGCTGGTCGCGCCCGATCGGCGCCACGAGTCGTGTATCGGCAGCGATCGCGCGAACTTGAGCACCGCCGTCGATGGACGATTTCGTGACGATCCGGCCAGCGAACCGGCCGATAGCCTGCGGCTCCTGTGGGAACCGACAAGCGAGAACGTCAGAAGGCCAATCGAGCGCTCAAGCAACAGCAGGTGCAACAGCAGGCAAGCCGGCGCAAGACCTTCCGCATGATCGCGATCGGCGTCGGAGCCGTCGCGGCGGTGTTCCTCTTCGCGTGGATCGCGAGCAACTTCGTCGCCGACGACGACCCCGCGCCAGCTCCGGTCGACACGGTGGTGGAGACCGTCGTCGAGGCTCCCGGCGATACGCAGCCCACCGCGACAACGCCGAGCACCGTCACACCGAACACCGCCACACCGAGTACGGGGGGCTGAGGTGTCGAGTCGCCAAGTACTGGCAGCGGCCATTGCGGTGGCCGGGCTGATCGTGGCCGGGTGCGGCGGCAGCGACGGCGCCACAGACGCAGCGGACGCGAGCACAGCCGACGAGACCACGAGCGATGCTCCAGCGACGTCGGCGGACTGTCCGCCGCCCGAGGGCAGCGACACCAAGACGCAAGAGTTCGATGCGGCGCCACCGGATTGTCTGACGTCCGGGGTCACCTACGACGCCATCGTCACGACGAACAAGGGCGAGCTGACCATCGAACTCGACCCCGAGTCCGCTCCGGTTGCCGCCAACAACTTCGTGTTCCTCGCCCGCAACCAGTACTTCGACGACACGACCTGTCATCGCATCATCCCGAACTTCGTCGTGCAGTGCGGCGATCCGACGGCCACGGGAACCGGCGGGCCTGGCTACACGATCATCGACGAGCCGCCCGCAGCGGGGCAGTACGAGGTCGGCTCGATCGCGATGGCCAAGACACCCGCCCCCGACAGCGCCGGGAGCCAGTTCTTCATCATCAGCGGCACCGACGGTGCAGCCCTGCCCCCCGACTATGCGCTGTTCGGACAGGTCGTCGACGGCCTCGACTCGACGGTTGCGGCAATGGCCGCGGCGGGCACGCCCGGCGACGGCGTCCCGTCGGAGCCGATCGAGATCCAGTCGATCCGCATCGTCGAACGCTGACGTTCAACTCTCCGACTGTTCGTCGGCGGTGAGTTCGTCGGCGGTGAGTTGGTCGACATCGTCGATGTCGATCGTCATCTGCCGTCGCGACGACCGGCTGAGGGCGTGGGCTCCGACCGGCGACGACAACAGCGCCAACACGACCACCAGAGCCAGCGTCGTGCCGGCCAGCAGGGTTCCGATGCGGATGGCGGCACCGATCGCCACCAGGATCAACGCGAGCGTCGGCGCCTTCGCCGCCGCGTGCATCCGTGCGAACACGTCGCCGAATCGAACCACCCCGATGCCGCCGATCATCGCAAGGGCTGATCCAAGGACGAGGAACACGTCGCCGACCGTGTCCATCAGTTGCCCCTCCGCTCGATGAAACGTGCCAACGCAGTACTCCCGACGAAGCCGACGAACACCGCCACGAGCACCGTCTCGATCGTGATGGCGCTACTCGACCGCGCCGCAGCAACGACGATGCCGACGACGATCACCGAGAGCAAGCCATCGAGTCCGACGACGCGGTCGGGCAGGCTCGGACCGCGCAACAGGCGATAGAGGAATCCGGCTGCACCGATCGACAGCATGACCATCGCCGGGATGATCACGACGCGCCCTCACGTCGCGTCGACCCGACGACCGCCGCGTCGATGTCGAGCCGCTGCTGCGTGGTGCCGAACGCGCGGACGGCGAGGCGTTCGAGGGTGAACACGTCCGCCCGAACAGACTCGACGTCGACGAACTGGAGCACATGTACGTAGACCACCGGTGGTGATCCGTCGTCGAACTCGTGGACATCGACGGTCAGCGTGCCCGGCGTGAGCGTGACGGCGTTCGCCACCAGTGTGACGATTCCGTCGGAGTCGACGTGCATCGGCACCGCCACGATCGCGGTGTGGATGCCGGGCCGCGGACGCACGACGGTCCACGCGACCTGAAGGTTGGAGATGACCAACTGCACCACGAAATAGCCGGCAAAGACCAACGCCGACAGCGGGTGGAACGAGGTCAGTTGCAGACCGTGCACGTCGGCGGGGCGCCCGATCCACACCACGAAGATCGCCACGACGAGGCCGGCGACGAGGCTCGCCAGGCCGAGGTCGCCCCACAGGAACGCCCAGACCAGCGTCAGCCAGATGATCAGCACCGGGAGGCGCAACCTGGGTGTCACTTGCCATCACCGCCGGTCACCGCGTCGATGTACTGCTGGGGCGCCAACAGATCGGCGGCGGTGCGCTCGGCATAGTTGTAGAGCGGCCCGGCGAACACCATCAGCGCCACCGACAACGCAACGATCGCCGACGTCGCCGCGGTCATCAGCCGGGGCACCCGGCTCCGATCGGACGCCACGAACTCGACGACCGCCGGATCCCTCGCTTCGCCCCAGAAGACGCTCGCCCAGATGCGACCCATCACGTACACGGTGAGCAGGCTCACGAGCAGGCTGACGCCCACGATCAGCCAA
>JBGTEH010000341.1:0-12906 GCA_041747915.1 Ilumatobacteraceae bacterium | reverse complement strand
ACCACCTCGCCGCGCCCGTTGAGCAGCGGCCCACCCGAGTTGCCCGGGTTGATCGCGGTATCGGTCTGCAGGAGGTTCACGAGTTGTTCGCCATTCTCCTCGGTGATCGTTCGGTCCTTGGCCGACAGGATCCCTGCCGTGACCGACGGCTCACCGGTGAGGTCGAGCGCATAGCCGACGGCAATCAGTTGGTCGCCGAGATCGAGGTCGTCGGAGTTGCCGACCGCCAGGGGTTGCAGGTCGGCCCGTTCGACCTTCAGTACCGCGAGGTCGCGTGTCGGATCAGCCGCCACGATGGTCGCCGATTCTTCCGACCCGTCGGAGAACGTGATGGTGGTGTCGTCGCCGTCGGCCACGACGTGGTTGTTGGTGACGATGTATCCGTCGGCGCTCAGCACGAACCCCGTTCCGGCCGCGGTGCCCTGGAGCTGGCCGACCGGGCCGGCCTGCGTGACGGTCTGGTGCACAGACACGATCGAGGGGCGCGCGCCGTGAACGAGATCGGCGATCGATCCGCTCTCGACGGAAACCGTCTGCGCGGCGACGCCGCCCTCTGAGGCGGCGGTGGGCGTCGTGGCGTCGTTCTGACCGACGACGTAACCGCCCAGAGCGGCGGCCGTCACCGCTGCGCCCACGACGAGACCGGCGCCGAAACGCGCCCGTCCCCGCGGTCGCATGGGTCCGGGTGCGGCCGGCGGGGAGGGCGGCGTCCAGTTGCCGACCAGGGGGTCGCCGGCAACCCGGGGAGCAGCAGCAGTCGGTAGGGCCGCAGCCATCGGAGGCCCGGTAGGAGGCAGTGTGGGAGGCGTGAGTGGTATGTCCATTGACGACCATCGTGGGCCGACCGAGCAAGAGCGAGGTGAGAGCGCGGTGAGAACGCGGTGATCGGCCGATGCCTCTGGCAGACCCCTCCGGTCGACGCCTCCGACCGCGTCGGATACGGTTCTGCTCGTTGCTGCTCGACCGACAGCGCTGGGAACGGGGGATCACGATGCAGGATCTGCGCGGCGCCACCGCCATCGTCACGGGAGCCTCACGGGGAATCGGCGTGTACCTCGCCAGAGCCCTCGCCGATGAAGGCGTGAACGTCTCGCTCGCAGCGAGATCCGAGGTCGAACTTGGCGCGGTGCGCGCGGCGATCGAGGCGCTCGGCGTCACCGCGATCGCGACGGTCTGCGACGTCGTCGATCGCGAGGATCGCGCCCGGCTCATCGAGCGAACGGAATCCGAACTCGGCCCGGTCGACATCCTCGTCAACAACGCAGGCATCGAACGGGTCAGGCGGTTCGAAACCGCTCCCGACTCCGACTTCAGCGAGACCCTGGCGATCAACCTCGAAGCACCAATCCTGCTGACTCGCGCGGTCGTGCCGGGCATGCTCGAACGCGGGCGCGGCCACGTGGTCAACATCGCGTCGGGGGCGGGCAAGGTCGGCGTTGCATACGGCACGTCGTACTGCGCGAGCAAGCACGGCCTCGTCGGCTTCACCCATGCGTTGCGCGCAGAGTACGAGAAGTCGCCGCTGGGATTCTCCGTGGTGTGTCCCGGTTTCGTGACCGATGCAGGCATGTACGACCGGTGGGAACAGATGGGCATCCGTGCACCGAGGATCGCCGGCAGCTCGACGCCGGAAAAGGTGGCGGCGGTGACCATCGCGTGCATCAAGAGGAACCGGGCAGAAGCCGTCGTCAACACGCCGCCGCTGCGGCCTCTGATCGTGCTTGCCAACATGCTTCCGTCGATCACACCGCGGCTGTTACGAACGTTCGGATACACCAAGGCGTTCGAGCAGGTGATCGCTGCCGAGAGCGAGTAGCGATCCAACGGCCGGTCAGTTCGGCAGCGGAGCGACGATCATCTCCTCGATTGGAGTCAGGCTCCGAGTGAGACCCCGAATCACGACCCGATCGTGAGTCAGAGGTTGAGACCGCCGTAGGGGACGCCGGCGAGGTGGGTCATCTCGCGGTCGAATGTCGTGAGGTCGTCGATCGTGAACTGATCGAGCCGGTCGTGCCCGCAGGCCCTCGCGAGGATCGTCATGTGGTGAACGCTCGTGGCGAGGAACTGAGCAAGGCGACGAGCCGACTCGGCCACGACCAGTCGCGACCGCAAGCCCGGCTTCTGTGTGGCGATGCCGACCGGGCAGTTGTCGGTGTTGCACGCCCGCATGCCCAGGCAGCCGATCGCCTGAATCGCCGAGTTGCCGATGGCGACTGCGTCGGCGCCGAGCGCCAGAGCTTTCGCGAAGTCGGCCGGCGTGCGCAATCCACCGGTGATCACGAGCGTGATGTCGTCGCGCCCGAGTTGGTCGAGATGGCGGCGCGCCCGCGCGAGTGCGGGGATCGTCGGCACGGAGATGTTGTCGCGGAACAACAGCGGTGCGGCACCGGTGCCGCCGCCGCGACCGTCGAGGATCACGTAGTCGACGCCGATCTCGAGCGCCGCGTCGATGTCGCGTTCGATGTGCTGTGCCGACAGCTTCGCGCCGATCGGAATGCCACCGCTCACCTCTCGAACCTCGTCGGCGACGGCGCGGAAGTCGGCGGTGGTGATCAGGTCGCGGAATGTGGCAGGCGAGATCGCGTCCTCGCCCTCGGGGAGCTGACGAACCTCGGCAATCTTGGCGGTGACCTTGTTTCCGGGAAGGTGGCCGCCGGTTCCGGTCTTGGCGCCCTGGCCGAATTTGAAGTGGAACGCTTGGACGTCTCGTACGCGGTCGATCGACCAGCCGAACTTGGCCGACGCCAGCTCGTAGAAGTACCGGCTGTTGGCGGCGTGCTCCTCGGCGAGCATCCCGCCCTCACCCGAACAGATACCGGTACCCGCCAGCTCGGCACCGGTGGCCAACGCGACCTTGGCCTCCTGCGACAGGGCGCCGAAGCTCATGTCCGTGACGAAGAGAGGGATGTCGAGGTGCAACGGCTTGGTCGCACCCGATCCGATGATCACCTCGGTGGCGACCGCTACATCGTCGAGTTTGGGCTTGACGGCGAGCTGCGCCGTGACGAACTGGATCTGGTCCCACGACGGCAACTCACTGCGCGGAACCCCCATCGCTCCGAGCGCACCGTGGCTGCCCGTGTCGCCGGCCGCCATGGCCTGGATCGTGCCGACGTCGGTCTCATCGGGCCCGCCGTGCGGGTCAGCGAATTCGCCCTGGTAGGAGTCGCGGTCGTAGGGCTGCGGGTTGTCGCGCTCCCACTCGTGGATCTCGTCGAGGTCGACGAAGAGTTGGTCGGCGTCGACCCACGAATGGAAGCGATGGAGCGCTTCGTCGTTCTTGTACGCCGAGATTCCGGTGTCCTTGCGGTAGTCCCACCCGTGCACGCCGCAAATCAGATCAGGTCCATCGACGCGCCCGTCGGCGAGCTTCACTCCCCGGTGCAGGCATCGCCCGTACAGCACCGAGTGATCGCCGGTGACGGGGCCGGAACTGGCGTCGTCCCAGCGAACCACGACGAGGTCGACCGTCGACACGAGCACGCCGGTGGGCGAATCGAGGGCGAGGTCGCTCCATGTGGCGATCGGGTGTGGTTGCACGCGATGGCTCCTTCCGGTCGTGCGAGTCGATCAGTCGGATCGAAGGTTGGTGATGCCCGCCAGGAAGAACTCGGCGGCGCGTCCGATTGGGTCGTCGGCCGCATCCAGGGCGGCGAACCCGAGCACCGCGCCGAAGGGAGCGTTCCAATAGTCGGCCGACCCCGGCCGTGCCGCATCCCACGGCCCGACGTAGAGGTACGGCTCATCGCTGAAGCCGTCGCCCGCACTGGCGCCGAGGTTGCATCGCACGCCGCTGCGTGCCGCGAGGTCGATGCCGAAGTCGAAGTGCTCGGGCCAGAGCCGGCCGACCGACGCCTGCGCGTCCGGCACGGAAGCAACGGCGTCATCGATGGCGCGTTGACCGAGGAGGTACCAGTCGCCGACAACTTGCGCCGACACGCTGTCGAGGCGCACCATCTCATCGGGGTCGTCGAGCGCCGGCGTGTCGTTGCCGACCCAGAACTCCGGATCGGGTTCGAAGCCGATCGCCCTGCACAGGTCGGCGATCGAACTTCCGGCGACGGTGACGACCTGCGTCGTGGCGGTGAGCTGGCGGACGTCGTCGCCGACGACGCGCTCGACGAACAGAGAGCCGCCGACGAGGCGCACGCGTTCGCGATTCGGACCGACCAGCGGGGTGCCGAATCCCCCGGGGAGCGGGACCAGGTCGAACAGCGCGTCGTGACGGAACCGGGCCTGTCCGAGGACGTGCGTGGCCAGCCGTTGAAGGATGCCTCGTTCGGTGGTCCAGGCGTCGGGCAGAGGATGGAAGTTCATCGCCATGATGAAGCAGTCTTGCCCATGTCGTCTCCCGACGTGGCACTCAACGCCAGCGCACGACGGCCAGACGTCTGTTTCGAGTGCTCAGACAGTTTGCATGCGGCGGCGTTGTTCGGCGCCGGTACCGAACCAGCTGCCGAGGTCGACGAGGAACCCGAACATCACGATCACCCACCCGAATCCGTTGATCGGGTCGCCCCATTGATCCATCAACACGTATGCAAGCGTCGTGTACGGCAGGAACAACCAACCGGCGAAGCCGATCCAGAAACTGTCGAATGCGGTGTCGTTCCAATTGGAGAAGATCTCCAGCAGAACGAGGGCCGTACGCGGGAACACGGCCCCGATGAGCAGAACCAGACAGCCGCACATTCTCGAACCATAGGTCGCCGTCACCCGCTGCGAAGGTGCCACAGGTGGCGCCAGCCCTCCGCTGCGTCGAGGTTCGATCCGCCCGGTCAAGCTGGGTCTCCCGACCGCCCGGAAGGCCCGCGACGTGAAGTACACCGTCAATCTGCTCGATGCCGCCATCGATCCAATCGAGTGGGCACTTCGGCGCGAGATCGAGGGTTGGGACGCACTCTCCGTCGCCGACCACATCTTCACCGGTCGCCGCGCATACCCCCACGTATGGGTGACGGCGACGGCGATGGCAATGGCCACGACCCGCCCGACGATCTCGACGGCGTTCGTCAACAACCTCCTGCGCAGCCCGGTCGAGGTGGCTCAGGCCGCCCTTGCGCTGCAGCGGATCAGCGGTGGCCGATTCGAACTCGGTCTCGGTGCCGGCTGGGCCGATGATGAGATCACGGGTTCGGGCCTGCAATATCCGCCGCCCAGCGACCGCGCCGGCATGCTCGCCGAGGCGGCGCGCATCGTCAGATCGCTCCTCCACGAGGGCTCGTGCACGTTCCGCGGCGACCACTACGACATCGACGTCCCGAGGATCGGTCCGCGGCCCGAAGGCCTCGCTCCGCCGTTGCTCGTCGGTTCCGTTGGCGGGCCGCGCACGATCCGCGAAGTCACACCGCACCTCGATCGCGTCGAGATCAAGGCGCAGAGTGCAGCGACACGCAACGGCTCGCTCGACCTCGCCGTGATGGCGACCGTGACCGACGACCATCTGTTGGACCTGGTGGAGCGCGTGCGCGCCGTGACCCCGACGATCGAGATCAGCATGTTCACCCTGTTCAGCGTCGGCGACGACGATGTGACTCGCAGCCTCCGCACCGCGATGGGGACAGGATTGTTCCGCCGGTTCTTCGGATCACCCGACGAGGTCGCCGCGGGATTGGCGTGGCTGGAGTCGCTCGGCATCACCCGTGCATCGCTGAGCCCGACGACGGATCATGCCCTCGAACTGCTCGCGCCGGCCGTACTGGAGGTTGCGACATGACGACGCCGATGACCGACGCGATCACTCGTCCGGTCTACGAATTCGCCTACGGAATCGACTCGCGCGACTGGGTTCTCTACCGCAGCGTGTTCGCCTCGGAGGTCACCTTCGACTACGAGTCGTACCACGACCGCCCGGCGACTCGAATGACGCCCGATGCGTGGATCACCACGGTGCGCCAACTCTTCGACGGTCTCGATGCGACGCAACACTCGATGAGCAACCCGCTCGTCGACATCGAACCCGGCGCCACCGGGGCGCGGTGCCGCATGTACATGCAGGCGGCCCACTTCCTCGACGACGAGGAGTTCACGATCGGTGGGTACTACGACGACCACCTCGCACTCGACGAGGTCAGCGGCGTCTGGCAGATCGACGCGGTGAAGCTGACCGTGTGGTGGCGCCGGGGCAATGACGACATCATGCGTCTGGCGCGCCGGCGCGCCTCGCCTGGCGAGCCGCGGGATCGGTAGCGTCCGGGCGTGAAGATCGGGTTCGTGTATCCGCAGACCGAGTTGGGTGGCGACCCCGAAGCCGTCAGGGTGATCGGCCTGGCCGCCGAGGAACTCGGATTCACCTCGCTGCTCGCCTACGACCACGTTCTCGGAGCGACGCACGACGATCGCGACCCGCCACTGTGGGGTCCGTACACCGAGCGCGATCCGTTCCACGATCCGTTCGTGATGTTCGCGTACCTGGCAGCGATCACCGCGCGGATCGAGTTCGCCACCGCCGTGCTCATCCTGCCGCAGCGTCAGACCGTGCTCGTGGCAAAGCAGGCCGCCGATGTCGACCTGTTGTCGGGTGAGCGCTTGCGGCTCGGCGTCGGTGTCGGTTGGAACTACGTCGAGTACGACTCGCTCGGACAGACGTTCGCGACGCGCGGGCGCCGCGCAGACGAACAGATCGGTCTCCTGCGCCAGCTCTGGGACGGCGAGTTGATCGACTGGTCGGGCGAGTTCGACGCGATCGACCGCGCCACGCTCGTGCCGCCGCCGAACCGCAGGATCCCGATCTGGGTCGGCGGGTTCAGCGAGGCGGCGTTCCGGCGCGGCGCAACGCTTGGTGACGGCTTCATGTACGCGGGCAGCGAAGAACGGGTGACGGGAGCGATGGAACGGGTGCGAGCGCTCGGCGCCGAGAAGCGGCGCGACATGTCGGAGTTCGGTCACGAGTTCATCGCGCTCCGCGTCGGCGGCGCCGCCGACTCGGCGGCCGCCGCGCATCGGTGGCGGGAGTCTGGAGGCACCCACTTCGCCGCGGTGTCGATGGGTTTGGGCCTCGACTCGCTCGACGCCCACGTCGAGTTCATGCGCGACGTGGCGACGCGCCTCGAACTGTCCTGAGCGCGCGTTCCCGAATGGACATTCACCAACTCGCATGCGCCGACGACCGGCTGACAGACTGACGCGATGACCGAGACCATCACGGGCACCGATCGTTCCGCCGGGGTCAGCTACACCGACCTGCTCGACGGCGACTCGCACACCGTCTCCGACCTGCTCCGAGACGAATCACGGGTCGGTGTCACCGACGGCAACACGAGAGTGCCGGCGTGGTACTACACGTCGCCCGAGTTCCACGCTCTCGAGGTCGAGAAGTTGTGGAGCCGTGTGTGGCAGATGGCATGCCTGGAGGAGGAGATCGCCGAGGTCGGTGACTACCACGTGTACGAGATCGCCGACATGTCGTTTCTGGTCGTGCGCACCGCCGACGGCATCAAGGCGTACCGCAACGCTTGCCTCCACCGGGGCCGCCTGCTGCGCGAAGCCAGCGGCAAGGGCGCCCGCAACATCCGCTGCGCGTTCCACGGATGGTCGTGGAACCTCGACGGGTCGCTCAAGGAGAGCCCGTGCGAGTGGGACTTCCCGAGCGTGCGCGCCGAGGATTATTCGCTCCCCGAAGCGCTCGTCGACACGTGGCACGGCTTCGTGTTCATCAATCCCGAACGCAACGCTGCTCCACTCGCTGAACACCTTGTCGGACTCGACGAGCACTTCGCGCTGTATCCCTTCGAGAAGCGGGTGAAGGTCGCGCACGTCGAGAAGATCATGCGCGTCAACTGGAAGGCCTGCCAGGAGGCGTTCATGGAGTCGTACCACGTGGTCGCAACGCACCCGACGCTGATGGAAACGCTGGGCGACGCGAACACTCGGTACGACACCTATACGAACTTCTCGCGTGCCATCTCGCCGCACGCCGTTGAGAGCCCGCACCTCGACGGCATGGCCCACTACGACCGCCTGGCCGACGGCAAACAGTTCGCCCGCTATCGCCATCCGATGAACGGTCACATCTACGAGCGCGTCGAGCTCGGTCGCGTCCGCGTCCTCGACCTCGACGGCAACGAGAGCCTTTTCGACGACGAGGCCACGCATCTCGAGGGTCCGATCCGACAGGCCGATCACCACCTGTGCAAGTGGATCGGCGGGCCGACCCCGGAAGGCATCCTCGACACGCCGCTCTCCGTCGCCGACCATCCCGAAGAGCTTTCGTCGATCACAGATCTGCGGGCGTGGATCGCTTCGCAGCGTCGGGCCGCGGCCGCTGCACAGTTCGGCGACACGCTCGACGTCGAACAGTTCAGCGACGCCGAGTTCATCGACTCGATGTACTACTCGGTGTTCCCCAACTGGTCGCCGTGGGGTGTGTGGAATGCGCTGTTCTACCGATTCCGTCCACACGGCAACGACCCCGACGAGTGCATCTTCGAGGTGATGATGTTCGTGCCGTGGGCCGACCAGGCCAACCGTCCGGCGCCGGCAAAGGTCACCAAGCTCGGCGCAGACGACGACTGGACCATGGCCCCCGAACTCGGCATGACGGCAAAGATCTTCCAGCAGGATTCGATCAACCTGCCCCAGGTGCAGAAGGGCCTCAAGACGCAGGAACGCCAAGAGGTCGTGTTCGCCAACTACAACGAGACCAAGATCCGCCACTTCTGGGAGCACATGTACCACTGGCTCGAAATCGGCCCCACGCAGGTCTCGGTCACGCCGCACTGACCGCCGCGCGACGCCAGACCACCGCCACGGCGCAGCTTCGACAGGTGTTCGTTGCTCCGATTGTGCTGTGCTGCGGGGATGCAATTCGGCATCTTCTACGAGCATCAACTCCCCAAGCCGTGGAGCGCCGACGACGAGTACGAGTTGCTGCGCGACGCGCTCGAACAGGTGGAGCTCGCTGATCGGCTCGGCTTCGACTACGCGTGGGAGGTCGAGCACCATTTCCTCGACGAGTACTCGCACTCGTCGTCGCCGGAGGTCTTCCTTGCCGCCGCGGCCGCCCGGACCTCGCGCATCCGACTGGGGCACGGCATCCGCCAGGTGATCCCGAACTACAACCACCCCGCCCGCACCGCGGAGGGGATCGCCACACTCGATCTGATCTCCGACGGGCGCGTCGACTTCGGCATCGGTGAAGGGGCGACACGCCTCGAACTGCACGGGTTCGACATCCCGGCGAAGTCCAAGCGCGACATGTCGCTGGAGGCGGCCGAGCAGATCGCCAACATGATGGTGCTCGACCCGTATCCCGGCTACAGCTCCGAGTACTTCTCGATGCCGTGCCGCAACGTGCTGCCCAAGCCGCGCCAGAAACCGCATCCACCGATGTGGATCGCCTGCACGAACCGCGAGACGATCAAGGTCGCAGCCCGCAACGGTTTGGGGGCATTGGCGTTCAGCTTCATCGACCCGCAGGAGGCGCAGGCCTGGGTCGAGATCTACTACGACATCATCCGCAGCGAGGAATGTGTGCCGTTGGGTCACACCGTGAACGCCAACGTCGCGCTCGTCACTGGGTTCTCGCTCGACCACGACCGCGCCGAGGCGATCCGACGAGGCCAAGAGGGCTTCGAGTTCTTCGGGTACGCCCTGAACGCGCTCGTCGCGCATGATCAGGTTCCGGGTCGAACCGATCTGTGGGGCGAGTTCCAGGCGCGCCGCTCGCCCGACTCGATCGATCGTCGGATCGCTGCGGCCGCCGAGCAGGACGGCACGTACGCCAGCTGCATCGGCACACCGGCCGACGCCCGTCGGCACCTGTGCGAGTTGCGCGACGTCGGTGTCGACCAGGTGATCTTCATCCAGCAGGCCGGTCGTAACCGTCACGACGACATCTGCGCCTCTCTGGAACTGTTCGCCGCTGAGGTGCTCCCCGAGTTCGCCGCCGACGAGGCCGGGCGTCAGGCGCGCAAGGCTGCCGACTTGGCGCCGTTCATCGACGCCGCCCTCGCCCGCAAGCAGTGGATGGCACCCCTCGCCGATGAAGACATCCCCGTGGTCAAGGCCTCGGTCAAGAAAGCCCAGACCGCCGGCACCCTCACCTGACCCGACCCCACCGCCCGTCCGCCCCATCCGCCAACCCGTTTGCGGCGCGATCCGGGTGGGCCGGGTCACCCAAAGTGCACCGCAAACCAGAAATCCGGCGGGCGACCGACCCAACCCGTTGCGGCGCGATCCGGGTGGACCGGGTCACCCAAAGTGCACCGCAAACAGAATGAGCGCTCCCCCACCCGTTTGCGGCGCGATACGGGTGGGCCGGGTCACCCAAAGTGCGCCGCAAACGGATTCGGGCGGCTGGGTGACGGCGCTACGGGAGCTTGGCGAGGAAGGTGGACACCGCTGCGAACCAGGCGTCGGGTTGCTCCCATTGCGGGGCGTGGCCGGCGGCGTCGACGACGACGAGCCCGGCGCCGGCGATCGCGTCGGCCATCCGGCGGCTGTCGTCGAGGAACGGTGCGTCGAGTTCACCCACGATCACCAGGGTGGGCAGCACCACCGCCGCCAGCCGATCGAGGCGGTCGGGTTCGGTCTTCAACATCAACGAACAGGCCGCGAACATCTCCGGCACGGCAGCGCGCATGTTCGCCCGCTGCCCAACGATGATGTCGGGACGATCCCGCCGGACACGCTGGTACGCCTCGGTCTCCAGCGGATTCGGCCCCGCGGAGTCCATGAGGTCGGCCAGCGCACCGATGCCGTCGTTGATCGCGAGGCTGCCGGCGAACTCGAGTTGCTCGGTCGTGGCCACATGCAACGGGCCGTGCACCGTGTCCATCAGGATCAACGCATCGAGCCGGTCGGCATGATCGAGGGCGAACTGCTGTGCGACGATTCCACCCATCGAATGGCCGAGAAACACGAAGCGGTCCCAGCCGAGTTGGTCGACGAGTGCCAGAACGTCAGCGACGAACGCGGCGACCGTGTACGCAGCCACGTCGCGCGGGCCGCCCGTGTCGCCGTGGCCCCGCAGGTCGGGAGCAACAACGTGCCATCCAGCTGCCGCGAGCGGGTCGATGTGGTCGGCGAAGTCCGCGCGACCGCCGGTGAATCCATGGACGAGCATGAGCGGTCGCCCGCCACTGCCGGCCTCGGTGTAGACCATCTGTCGGATGTCGGACGGGGTCACGAGTGCGGAGTCCTCTGTGCGATCGTGCGGTGAAGATGTTGGTTGCCCGGCTCGTTGCGACCGAAGATGACATGGCCGTCGCCGATCGCCGGCAGTGCTTCGCCGATCTGGAAGATCGTGGCGCAGTCCTCGTCGCGCACCACCGCTTCGTATGTCTGACGCTTCTCCTCCGCAACGGCCACCATGTCGCCGACGATTGGTTGTCGATAGAACTGGAACTGCAGGGTCCGCGATCGATCGACAGTCGGGCCTGGCAGCAGCCGACTCATCATCAGGGTGTCACCGTGACCACCCGACAGCGAGACGTTCGGGAACACGTAGTGCACGAGACTCATCAACTCGGCGATCGGTCGATCTCGTTCCGGCTCCTCGATGGCCTTGGACGCGAAGCCGATGCGAACGTGAGGGCCGAGGAGGTCGTAGGTGTTGCGGTTGGTGATCGCAGTGCGTCCGATCGTGTTGCGGTGCAGATAACCGATGTGGTAGCCGTCGAGGTAACCGTCGGCGGCAAGCTTCCAGTTCGGGCTGTCGAGATAGGTGGGCACCCGATAGGGATGGAACTCGTCGAGACGTAGGGCGACGAGCGAATCCTCCAGGCCATCGAGCCATCCGTCGAGGTCGAGGTCGCCGTCGGGATCGAGTGTGGCGAACACGGCGCCGGCGCGCACCTCGGTGGGGAGTTCGACGAGCCCGGCCACGTCGACGTCGCCGAACGTGTCACGCCCCGGCACGCCGACCAGCGCTCCGGAGTTGTCGTAGCTCCACGAGTGGTACGGACATGTGAGTCGGCGAGCGGTGCCGCACACGTCACCCGCGACCTTCGCCCCGCGATGGCGGCAGACGTTGAGGAACGTGCGGATCATGCCGTCGTCACCGCGCACAACCACCAATGGGCGACCGACGAGGTCGAACGCCACGTACTCGCCGGGCTCGCGCACCTCGCACGCCAGCGCAACCATGATCGGGACCCGAAGGAAGATCTCGCGCATCTCGCGCTCGAACTGCTCAGGATCACTGTACGAACTGGCCGGCACTCGCATCGGCTGGTCGGCCTGGTCGGGCATCGCGTTGTGGACGTTGGCGCGCAGTCGATCCAGCAGGTCCGTGAGGACGGTCATGATCCGAGCATCCCTCCGTCGACGGCGAGGGCGTGACCGGTCGTGAACGACGAGGCGTTCGAGCACAACCACAGGACCGCCGCGGCGATTTCGTCAGGTCGACCGAAACGGCCGATCGGGCTCAACCGATGGGCAACATCGGCGGCCTCACGCCCTCGACGTTGCATCGCGTTGCGCAGCATCGGGGTGTCGATCGCGCCGGGACAGATGGCGTTGACCCGGATGCCTCGGCTCGCGTAGTCCATGGCGGCGCTGCGGGTCAGCCCGAGAACGGCGTGCTTGCTCGCGGTGTACGCCGGCTGGTCGTGCTGGGGGCGGAACGAGTTGGTCGAAGCGATGTTGACGATCGAACCCGCACCCCCGTCGAGCATTGCCGCAATCTCGTGTTTCATGCAGGCGAACACTCCGCGCGTGTTGACGTTCATCATCCGATCGAAGTCGTCGTCGGAGCAGTCGGCGAGCGCCACTGTCTCGAATTCGATCGCCGCCGCGTTGACAGCGAGGTGCAGACCGCCGAACCGCTCGACGGTGGAGGCGACGAGCGACGCCACCTGCGCGGAGTCGCTCACGTCGGCGCCCACGAACGCAGCTGCGCCAGCCAGGGCGTCGGCGGGTGCTTCGAGGTCGCTCGACATCACGGTCGCACCGCACGAGCCGAGC